>CAIWKU010000335.1 GCA_903913355.1 uncultured Bacteroidota bacterium
CTGCGAGGGAACAGGGGAAGTAAATGGCGAACCTTGCCCCGAATGTAGGGGAACAAAGATAATGCCGTACCTGCGTACTTCTGATGTGGTAAAAGTGAAGTATGACAGCGATAAGAATGCGCATGCTGTGCCAAATCCACCAATGGGAGTTGTAAGTCCAGAAGTTGAGGCGCTGCAATTTATGGTTGACAATTGCATGTCGTTGGAAGATTTCTTTAATTATACTATTTGGGGAGTTGCCAAGACAATGCCAGGTAGTATGGTTAAAAGTGGTAACGCAAAGGAAGGCAAATCAGGCGGTCAGGTAAGCAATACAGCTTATGAAGCCAATCTGAAAAATCAAGACAAAGAAGATGCGCAATATGACTTTGGTACATGGCGGGTATCATTGCTGAAATTCACTGTTGATACATGCGCATGGTATAAATACCGTGATGGTTACAAAGGATGCGCCATTATTCAGGGTGACAGGTTCCTAAATGAAAGTAGCGATGCAACATGGGACAGATACACAAAGGCAGTAGCGGCAAAGGCTCCTATGTATGCACTCGATAGCTTACTTACTGAATACAACCAAAACAAATACGACAAAGACCCCGAAGGATATAGGAGGGCAGAGTTAATGAGGCAGGTTGAGCCATTTGTTCATGAAAGTGTGGATATTATTTGGCCTGACCAATCATTGCCAATGATCCAAAGGTTAATGAAAAAATACTTTGATGAATGGACTAGTACAATAACAGCCTTTGATATTGCAAGCATACCGGATGAAGGCGGGGCGGATATATTGCGGGTATTGTTGGAGCAATATGTAACCGGCAAGTATATTGCTGATAGAAAAAAAGATGCATTTCTACTATCCGCCATTGGTGAAGTTTTGGAGATAGGCGACCAGGTAGAAGTAATCAAAGGCAGAGAAAAAAAGCCAGAGCATACAGGCCAAATATATACAGTTGATAGCATCATAGATAGGAATGTAACTATCAAAGGTGGCGGCATGGATGGCGTATTTGGTTATACAATGGATGATATTGTTAAAGCGCAGAAAAAATTATTTTAGTTATGGAAACATACAAACTTGATGAGATAGTAGTTGACATTTTAAATGCTCGTTTGGCTGATGAATACAATGCAGAGCGTTTTTATATTGCAGCATCAATATGGTGTGATTTAAATGGATTTGAGAGGGCAAGCAAACACTTTGTTGATGAATACCATGACGAGCGCAGACACGCTCACAAACTGCAAAAACATGCATCGGATTGGAACATTGCATTGACATTGCCAACGGTAAGCGAACCACAACCGGAGTTTGAAAGCCTGACAGCCATAATAGAAATGGCCTACAAAATGGAATATGCATTGTGTGAAGCGTATCAGAATGACATTAAAGCCATTGATACCGAATACCCAGCTACAGAGGTCTTTCTATCCAAATTCATCAAGATACAGGATGAGGCAGTTACATCATATTCCGACATGCTGAAAAAGTTGGACGGCATTACGACTAAGTTTGAATTGCTCATGTTGGAAAAGAAAATATTTTAATTTATCTTTACAGTCCACAAAACAAAGGAGGTATAAAATGAGTTTAGAACTACACGCAGCTGTAAATGTTCTGATCAAGGCACTTAAAGAAGATGCCGATTATTATCAAAGTTGGAAAGCTAATATAGCTATGCAATTCCAGGATGAATGCGCACGAAAAGAAAAAGGCGGCGTTTATAATTGGCATGAAATATCCAATACCGCAGCAGATAATTTTCTTCAATTACTCACAAAATAAAGGAGGTAACAATTGGCTAAGAACAAAATAAGCCACAGGCAGAAAGCCAAAGCAAAGCGCAAAGTAATCCACCGCCTATTCACGGGCAAATTATCTCTTAACAATCAAAACCATTAACATGGCAAATCTTACCAAAGAAGAACGTTTGAAACGTCAGGGCGAAAATACACCTGATGAAAATACCGAAGTAGGGGCGAAGCCAAAACGCCAAATGAAAAGTATAAGGAAAAATGAAATCCCAATCCCTGAACACAAAAAATATAAGCCGATACTGGAAACCGACACAGAAGGAAATGGCATAGATTATTACGATAAATGCCTGATAACTGTCAACCGTATTTCCAATGGTCAGTATGGTATCACAAAATCAATCACTGTTCAGGAAATACTTACACAGAAAATGCCGAGCCAACAAAGCATGATTGATTCATTGAATTTCTCACAGGATTGGCAGAATGCAGCAGTAGGCGGAAAGCCATTGATTATGTTTTACTTCCTGCATGGTTCAGTAGAGGCGGCAAATGAATTTTTGGCAAATGATGTGTACTATAAAGAGCAAGAGGGGGACGATGACGAGATATTCACAACTGATCCGAAACAAGCCATTAAGACACATGGCATTCCAAAGTTGGCCCAATTGAATGTAACTGAAAAGCGCATAGAAAAATGGCTACCGGCTAAGAATGGAAAAAGCAAATACGGCAAACCTGTTTTTGCGGAAGATTAAACCAAATTTTATCAACTCAAAATAATAGCAACTTATGGCACTCAACAGAGCAGCACAAGAGAAAGCATTAAAAGCGTTAAAATATTCTGATGAAGATATTAAAAAAATGCTTGACGATAAAAAGGAGTTGGATATTGACATTCCGACAACTATCAAAATTTACAATGACACCGAACTATCTGAACTGGAAACCAACATACGCAAAGGTTATGTAAAGGAAGATGCCAGTTTAGGGTTCTGGGGCCGGAAAATGAACGAAACTCATAAGCTGGGGTTATCGGCAGCAGATTGCCAAGACCAGGATAAGGTAACAGCCGCAATGAAATCAAAATGGATTGCAGAGCATGGCGGG
Organism: uncultured Bacteroidota bacterium; assembly: GCA_903913355.1. Lineage (GTDB taxonomy): Bacteria > Bacteroidota > Bacteroidia > Chitinophagales > Chitinophagaceae > Sediminibacterium. Next base: position 2,866 of record CAIWKU010000335.1, read on the forward strand.
GACGAAACCGAAACAGCCAAAAAGTTGAAAGAGTTACAGGATGACTTCGATAAAAAGGACGGTGAAATACTGACCTATAAACAGCAATTGGAGGCAAACCAAAATGAACGCCTTTACCGTAAAATGTTCTTTGCAGGAATGTCCGATGCACTCGATGAGGATGAA
>CAIWKU010000336.1 GCA_903913355.1 uncultured Bacteroidota bacterium
TCCTTTAAGAAACTGGTAAGCCTTTCATTTTTTCTTCGGTAATAGAGTTGATGTTTCTATTCCGCTAAATAGCTGCTTTCCTCAGTCTTACTAAATTTTCAAGCAATGGTTCCAGCAAATCCAATTTCAACATATTGGCTCCATCACTTTTTGCGATAGATGGATTGGGATGGGTTTCGATAAATAAGCCATCTGCACCTGTTGCAATGGCAGCTTTGGCAATCGTACCAATTAGTTGAGGGTTTCCCCCGGTTACACCAGAAGTTTGATTAGGCTGTTGCAAAGCATGGGTGCAGTCCATAATTACGGGCACCTTATGCTCTTGCATCCAGGGAATATTCCGATAATCCACTACGAGATCCTGATAACCGAAGGTATTACCTCTTTCTGTAAGCATTATTTTATTGTTGCCTGCTTTTCTGATTTTATCTACTGCAAATTTCATGGAAGGACCGCTTAGAAACTGTCCTTTTTTTACGTTTACTACCTTACCAGTTTCTGCAGCGGCAATTAGCAGGTCGGTCTGGCGGCATAAAAAAGCAGGAATTTGTAAAATATCAACAAAAGGGGCAGCCATTGCCGCTTCTTCATGTGCGTGAATATCTGAAGTGGTAGGCAAGTGAAAGGTGTCAGCTACTTTTTTCAAAAGGGATAACCCGTTATCATCCCCAATTCCTGTAAATGAATCTGCGCTGGTTCGGTTGGCTTTTCGATAACTGGCTTTAAAAATATAAGGTATTCCCAGTCTTTTGCATATTGTAGAAACTTTGTTGGCCACTTCCATAACCAGATCCTCATTTTCAACTACACATGGGCCAGCTATTAGGAAAAAATTCTCTGAATCATAGGATTGTGATGCGCAAAGTTCTTTCAGGAAATCGGGTACCATGTGTTTAATTTGGGGATGATCTAAAATAATAGGCAAAATTAAGGTATTTCAGAGCCTCTGGAAAAATTACCGCCCTAATTCAGCTTTTGATCTGGAGTACATACCGGCTTTCTTGGTTTGGGTATAATTGCACATTGCATGTCATTTAATTTTCATTTTCTTTGTGGTAGGTAAAGATTGTTTATGGCACTAATAAAAGACAAAATACTGGTAATTGGGGCTTCAGGACAGATTGGCGTTGAATTAACGATGGCCCTTCGAAAAAAATACGGGAATAATAATGTAATTGCTTCCGATTTAAGAGAAGAAAACCCCTTGCTAAAAGGAACGGGTCCTTATGTAAGCCTTGATGTTATGAACAAGGAAATGTTGCATGTTCAGGTTATTAGGCAGAACATTACCCAGATATATCTTTTGGCGGCAATTCTTTCTGCTACAGGTGAAAAAAATCCCAATCTTGCCTGGCACTTAAATATGCAAGGACTTTTAAATGTATTGGATATTGCAAGAGAGGAGAAACTACATAAAATATATTGGCCAAGTAGTATTGCTGTTTTTGGCCCCACATCACCGAAAAAGGATTGCCCGCAACAAACCATTATTGAGCCTATTACTGTATATGGAATAAGTAAATACGCCGGAGAATTTTGGTGTAATTATTACCATCATCGGTATGGTGTAGATGTTCGAAGCATTCGTTATCCGGGTTTAATCAGTTATAAATCAGAGCCGGGCGGAGGCACCACGGATTATGCGGTTGAAATATTCAGTGAAGCGATTGAGAATAAAAAGTATACCTGTTTTTTACAAGAAGACACTTATCTACCCATGATGTATATGCCCGATGCGCTTAGGGCAACACTAGAATTGATGGATGCACCTGCAGATAAAATATCTGTGAGAACATCTTATAATATATCTGGTATGAGTTTTTCTCCAAAGGAAATCGGAGCTGAAATCAATAAGCATATCCCTGAATTCAAAATGAATTATGTTCCCGATTACCGACAGGCTATTGCTGATAGCTGGCCCCAGAGCATTAATGATAGTATTGCTACCAGCGATTGGGGATGGAAACCAGAATATGACCTGAGTAAGATGACTTCAGATATGTTGAATAACCTGAATAAGAAAAGTTGATTCATCTAGTTAACCAGATAGCATACATAAAAAAGGTTGTCTTATTTATTAAGACAACCTTTTTATATATGATTTATTGCGAATTGATACGCTGCTTAGTGAATCTATTTTATCTGATACTTAAAGCAACTCCTGCTCCGGCTGTATTGTATTGGGCAAATGTATAATCTGCAAATACTTTCAGGAAAAACAGGTTCAGGCGAACACCAAATGTATTGGAAACACCACTATTGGTATAATTAAGTGCTACAGGATCTACAACTGTATTGGAAAATGTTGCTCCTGTTCCCTGGTCTTTGTAGTTGATAGTGTAACTTCCTTTCAGGCTTGCATCAGATTTACCGGTGATATAACCGGGAGAATAGTATATTTCAAGCATCAGTAATTTCAATGAGGCAATTGCTTGAAATGTCATGGCCGTAATGTTTAATTCCGTTCTCTGGTTAACACCGGAAATGGTACTATTGGGGATACCATACACAACATTTACACTATTATATCCTGCCAATGCTGAAATATGTAATATGGGCGCTTTCCCAAGGAATGGAAGGTAATTAGTGAATTCATGTTGAATAGCTGCTCCAAATACACCTACCTGGGTTCCATTTCCATTATTTCCGAAAGTGGTTTTTGGAAAGTACCTCACTTTTAATTCAGTATGTTTAAATAATCCTATTCCAACTTGTGCAATGGGTAGTGGAACTACCGGATTTGGTAAGAATTTCTTCATATCCTCACCGATACCAGAAGGGGTATTAAAATTATAGGATACATTATGCCCCTGTACAGTTGTACTAACTGATAATCCCTGAGATGTTTTATCTCCCAGAAATGTTTGCACGGTGGCAGAAGAAGCCCCGCTGCTTAACTTAAATGTGGAATAGTCTGAATTATTGAAAACAAAAGTTTGTTTTTCAGGCGGAACAATTGCTAACTCAGCCCCAACAGTTATATCGAGTCCCAGGAACTTATGAACTCGGGCAGTATTAGTCCAACCTCTACCCATGTTCAGGATTTCCGCTTTGCCAAACGGTTCCAGATATTTTGACAGATACTTACCGGCATCAGCAGTAGAACCAGATATGATTTGCCCGATATCCTGTGCTTTCATACTGACTGAAGTCAATAGTAAAAGGCTGCTTAGAAGAAAAATGATTTTTTTCATGGGGTTTTTGTTTTGGTTGTTGGTATTATGCTTATTTGCTTAGGTGATCACAAGATCACTCACAGTTTTATTTTCAAGTATCTTTAGCGTATTATCTCTTACCTGTTTCATTACCCTGTTGAGACCGCATTTTTTTTCATCACAATCTTTACATTTCTGGTAAAAATTCAGGCTTACACAAGGTAATAATGCAATCGGTCCTTCTATCAGCCGCATAATTTGTGCAAGTGAGATATCTTTTGGCTCTATTTTAAAGAAATAACCGCCTCCTTTCCCTTTTTTGCTTTCCAGAATTCCTGCTTTTCTTAATTCCAATAAAATATTTTCTAGGAATTTAAGAGGAATCTTTTTCTTTTTAGCAATTTCCGCTATTAAAACAGGTCCTTCCTTTTTTCGCTCAGCCATGAAGGTGAGCGCTTTAAACGCATATTGGGTTTTTTTGGATAACATACCAATCTGAAAGATAAGTAAATAATCAACTTTCTAGAAGTGAAAATATATTTCTTTTTTCATATATACGCATTTTCTTAATATTTAATTGGTCTATACCTATTATAAACCAAGCACTTGTTTCATGCTAAAAATGCCTTTTTTGCCCTTTGTAAACTCTGCAGCCAATACTGCCCCTCCCGCAAAACCGGTTCTGTTATGGGCTGTATGAATGATTTCAATATCGTCAACCAGGGAGGTGTATTTTATTTTATGCGTGCCCGGGGCGGGGTCGATTCTTTCAGAGATGATTTTCAGTTCATCAGGTTTATCAGAAGTATGATTTACCCAGGTTTTTTTTCTGGATAACTGCTGCAAAACCTGTTCTGCCAGTGTAATGGCTGTTCCACTGGGGGCATCTTTTTTCTGCGTATGATGTATTTCTTCCATCATTACATCGTATTCTCTATGATCACTCATTAATTTGGCCAGATAAGTATTCAGTTCAAAAAATAAATTCACACCAATACTATAATTACTTGCATACAACAAAGTGCCTTTTTGTTCCTCGCAATATTGTACCACATCATTCCATTTATCCAGCCATCCGGTAGATCCGCTAACAACGGGGATACCTGCTTTCAGGCATTTCATGATATTATCAAATGCGCTATGCGGTCCGGTAAATTCGATGGCAACTTCTGCTTTCGACAAATTTTCTTTTGTCAGATCGGCTGCATTATCTAAATCAATTTTTAA
>CAIWKU010000337.1 GCA_903913355.1 uncultured Bacteroidota bacterium
TGACAACATTAAGGTATAAATTTTTGGGGTTCCCTAATCTAATCAATATGGGCGATTTCAATACCTCTGCGAGTGTGGAAAATGGTTACCAATCTGTAATTAACCCAACTGATAGTACTACTATGATGTATGATCCGCCATATTATCCTGATAAATTATTGCAATACCCTGGGTACTGGGATGCATCGCCCCAAACAGTAGCCACATTTTTAACTACTTCAACCAGATCATCCGCATCTATTCCAAATACTTGCGGCACTGATGGAGGAGCAAAAGGATGGTATGATCATATCTTTATATCACCCTGGCTAGTAAAGGGAACAAATTATATTACTTATATTCCCGGTTCCTACAAAACCATTGGAAATGATGGCAGCAGGATAGGTGTTGATATAAATGCAAGTTTTCCGGTAACCAATATATCTACTCCAGCTCCGGTATTGGATGCGCTTTGGCAGTTTTCTAATAAATATCCGGTAATGCTTAAATTACTCGTAAAAGCAAACAGGAACGGAGTGAGTCCAGTAGATCCAATTGAAAGATATTAATTGAAACTTATGAAAATCTTTTCAGTATTTATTGCCATTATTTTTTTATATACTGGTGCATTTGCACAAGCTTCGGTTGTACAATTCATATTTACTTCTGATGTTCATTTTGGATTGCAAAAGGAAGTATTCAGGGGAGAAAAGAATGTTCCAGCTTATATAGTAAATGATAAAATGGTTCAACAAATGAATCTTTTACCGGAAATCATATTGCCCATAGATGGAGGCTTGAATAATGGGAAGAAGATTGGACCGATTGATGCAGTTATTATAACCGGTGATATTGCTAACCGCGAAGAAAATGGTGTTCAAAGTGCTGCAGATTCCTGGAAACAGTTTACATCTGTTTTTATTGAAAGACTGAAGATCAGAGATAAGACTGGAATTAAAGCAAAGTTGCTATTAACTCCAGGAAACCATGATATCAGTAATGCAATCGGATTTCACCGTCCAATGGTTCCGGCAAGAGATCCATCATCTATGGTGGGCATATATAATTTAATGATGCAACCTGCTCAACCGAAAACCAATACAAGTTTTCATTATCCTGCGGATAAAATTCATTATTCCAGAAATATAGGAGGCATTCATTTCGTTTTTGTGGATGCCTGGCCCGATTCGGCCGAAAGGGTTTGGATGGAAAAGGACCTTTTGCCGGTAAAATCGACAACACCTGTTTTTCTTTTTACACATTCATTGCCTGATGTTGAAGCAAGGTTTTTTACGAACCCCAATGGAGATCATTCTGTAAATGAAAAGGACAAATTTGAAAACCTGGTAATGGAACTGTTTAAAGATGGAGTATCTGTTGAGGATAAAGCGATATTGGAGGAGAAAGCATTGGCATTATTTATACAGAAGCACCCAAATATCAAAGCCTATTTTCATGGCCACAATAATTTTACTGAGTATTATCAATGGAAAGGGCCTGATCAAACAATATCCCTCCCCTGCTTCCGTGCTGATTCTCCTATGAAAGGACGGCTCTCCTCAAAAGATGAAACGAAATTGGCATTTGAACTGGTTACAGTGGATACAGAATCCAAAACAATAACCGTAAGAGAATGTTTGTGGAATACACACCCTGCTGACCCTGTGCAAACCATTAGCTGGGGAATGAGCACTACGCTATCTCTTGAATAGTCAGGATTTCAGTACTATAATTGACACAATTCTGCCGACATATACTCTGCCGTACAAGTGTGCGACGCAAGAAAGTCCAATAGCGTTGGTGTTGACAGGCTAATGGGCTTTCTTATTTAACTAGAATATCAGGCTGCTTTCTTAGAAATTATCTTGGAAGCTACCATAGCGAATAAACCTAAAATCAATCCGGATACAACTCCAACTATGGGGCCGGTTATCAGCATCATTACCCTGGGATGTGTAGCCATAGAACTTTGGGCAATCATTCCCATCTCCTTTTGATGAGCTGCACTATAGGTCGAGAAAAGCAAAATATGTGAAGCGGTAATCCATACACAATTTACCAGGCTTACAAAAAAGCCATGGAGAAAAAATTTTTCAGATACATTTTTGGCAATCAGGTAAGCGCATACAATAAAAATGGCCAGCCAACAGATTGGCTCAACAGTTGATGGAATAAAATAAACAGTTCCCAGTCCCATAAAAAGACCAAACAAGGATAGTTGCAAAATAAGTTTCCAGTTCATATAGGGGTGTTTTGGTTTAGAAAAATAGAGAACATAAAAGGCAAAAATCAAAAGCAAATAGCCAATGCCAGTCACTAACTATTAAATGTAAACAAATTATCTAAGCAGTATCGCCTAAAATGAAAAGGTTAATCCGAATTTAAAGGCCCAGTTTTTTCTTTTTTCAGGAAGGGTATAATAGCCATATCTTCTGAATAAGCCCAGTCCAAGTCCCCAATAAAAAAAACGCATATTGGCGCGGTAGAGATTATTGACAAGGACACCACCTTCAAACAAGCCTTTTTCAGGTGCCTGTAAAGTAATGCCCTGATGCGCATTGGGGTTACTCAGTGTGCCAAAACTCATATTGTGCACCAGCACTAAATCTGGACGGAAATGCGCATTGCTGGGTTTGAAAAGCA
>CAIWKU010000338.1 GCA_903913355.1 uncultured Bacteroidota bacterium
GTGTTTCTAAGGAATCTTTTCTTGCCATCAGTAATTCGTTTTCTTTACAGGCAGATCGTTTTCAAAAAAATAAACAATTGTATAAAGAATCTGTTTTTCAGGATTTGAGTACCAGCAGCTATACTTTGAATTATACCCCTTTACAATATGAAACTACAGAAATTCAGAATATTGATATATTGCTGGCAGAAGAAACCAATCTGGTAAAAAGAGTGTTTATTAAACGAGTATATACCAGCGGAGACAGTTCCATTACCGAGCAATATGGCTGGAAAGCAGATAAAAGTTTTCAGATTACCCGCTTTATTAAAAAAGGGGGGCATTTTTCCAAAACTGAGACCCAATATGTAAATTGGAACGACAAGCCCTAGGGTGGATTTACTATGACAGCAACAGAATTTCAGCAACTCGCACATACCCTGCCTCACCAACCCGGCATCTATAAATATTATAGTGCTGAGAACCAGTTATTGTATGTTGGTAAAGCAAAGGATTTGAGGAAAAGAATCGGCTCCTATTTTTCCAAAACCTTTACTACGTATAAAACACATGAGTTGGTGCAAAGAATTCATCGCATTGAGTTTACCATTGTAGATTCTGAGCAGGATGCTTTCTTACTGGAAAATTCTCTTATTAAAGAATACCAGCCACGATATAATATCAACCTGAAAGACGATAAAACTTATCCCTATATCGTCATCAAAAAAGAGCCTTTCCCCCGGATATTTCTGACCAGAAAAAAAATCCCTGATGGGTCCGAATACCTGGGTCCGTTTACTTCGGCAGGCAAAGTGAAAGAACTGATCAGCTTTATCAAACAGTATATCCCGCTCAGAAATTGTAAACTTAACCTGAGCCCTCAAAATATTGAAAAAGGAAAATTCAAGGTTTGTCTTGAATATCATTTGGGTAATTGCAAGGGCCCTTGTGAGGGATTACAAACTAATCTGGATTATAATGAAGGACTTCAGCAGGTAAGAAATATGTTGAAAGGCAATCTTACACAGGTGATTCAGCATTTTAAGGCAGATATGCAAAAGCTGGCTGCTGAGCTTTCATTTGAAAAAGCCGATGCTGTCAGAAAAAAGATAGAACATCTGGAAACTTATCGGGCCAAATCGGTGGTGATCAGCAGTCATCTTTCCAATATGGATGTATTTTCTATTTTGAAAGAAGATAACCTGGCTTATGTCAATTACCTGATGGTACAAAATGGCACCATTGTGCAAACCCACACCGTTCCATTAGAAACCAAACTGGAAGAGGCGGAAGAGGAAGTCTTGGGTTTTGCCATCGCCAATCTGCGTGCTTCGTTCAATAGTCTCGCAAATGAAATCATTGTTCCTTTTGCTATAGAATACCCGGATCCCTCTGTTACCATTACCATACCGAGAGGAGGTGATAAAAAGAAACTCCTCGATCTCTCGGTTAAAAATGTGAGTTATTTCAGAGAAGAATTAAAGAAAAAGAAAATATTACACCTGGAAGGAAAAACAGATAAAGAAAAAAGAAAAGTGCTGTATGAATTACAGGAGTATTTGAAATTATCTGAAGTACCCGATCATATAGAATGTTTTGATAACAGTAATTTTCAGGGCAGCTACCCGGTATCTGCCATGGTCTGTTTCAAAGAAGGGATACCCAGTAAAACTGATTATCGCCACTTTAATGTGAAAACCGTAGAAGGTATCAATGATTTTGCCACTATGAAAGAAGTGGTTTACAGGCGTTATAAGCGGCTGATCGCAGAACAGCAACCTTTTCCTCAATTGGTTATCATAGACGGTGGCAAAGGGCAATTAAGTGCCGCTATGGAAAGCATTCGGGAACTGGGTATAGAAGGAAGCATTACTTTGGTAGGATTAGCCAAGAATGAAGAGGAACTGTTTTTTACAGGCGATACTCGCTCCATCAAATTGCCCTGGAACAGCGATAGCCTGAAACTGGTAAGACGGATACGGGATGAGGTTCACCGCTATGGAATCAGCTTTCATCGCAATAAAAGATCGAAGGGAACGTTTACCAATGAACTTGAAAACATTCAAGGAATAGGGCCGCAAACCGTACAGCAATTATTAAAAGAATTCAAGTCGGTAAAAAAAATAAAGGAAGTTTCTGAAGAAGACTTAATAGCCGTGATCGGGAAAGCCAAAGCAAAAATTTTGAGAACTCATTTTGCAGGTGCTGATAACCCGGCGATAGATTAAATAAAAAAGGGACCAGGATAAAAATCCAGCCCCGTTTTTTAAAATCCAATATCCTATGAAAAACCGTGACGAAGTTAAGGATTGTAGCGAATTTTCCAAACCCCGGGTTAAATAATTCTTAACAAGCTATCCTACATGGAAAAAGAGGCCAAATTGGCCTCTTTTTTATTAAAAATCGTTTAAAATCAACTAGTACTGCCAGAGATCCTGCTCATAATTAAAGATCCGGGTTTTGATATTTTCCCCTTCCAGCAGGCGGAAAAGCGGGTCTTTGATCATACTACTCAAGGATTTATCGCCCGGGTTATTGGCGCTGGATTTAATGATATAACTGGAGAAATACCTTCCTTCAAACAACTCTTCCCAGGTCATCCTGCTCGAAAAGTTTTTCGGGTTATATACATCCACTTTGGCAAAACTTTTTCGCAGATCAGGATAATATAACCAGAAAAGCACACGAGGAGAAGATTTACCCCCAGATACTTGTTTAGCAATGGGAGCAATCCCGATAATCCGTATAAACATGCGGCTGGCTTCTTTATCGAAGATCCACTGTTCTTTGATGCGGAAAGTATAGATAGAATCAGGAATGAATTTAGGTCTTTTACTAATCGTTTTTTCAACTGTTCCACTCACTGGATCCGTTACAGATATTGTATCATAGGATCCGGAGAGAATACCCATTACCTGGTCTTTTGTCATTGGAATCGTAAAGCGGTCATTTTCTGGTGCAAATGCGGTAACACTATCATTTTTGATCGCATTCAATAAAATGGTAAAGAAACGCTGGTCCCCATTATCATCTCTTCCGGGATACATGAAACTCTGGTTCATTTTTTCCCGGGCATCAATTTCTCTCCAGATAAATTCACTCCAGAAATTATCATCTTCCCGCAGGTTTTCATATTCCAGGGGCTTACGGTCCTTGATCTGGCTTCTATCGGTGGCAAAATTGTTCCGTAAAGCTACTTCTGGCTTGGCATCAAAACTTCCGGGAATAATCGTGTCATAATTAAACGTTACGGCAGGCGCTGCAATA
>CAIWKU010000339.1 GCA_903913355.1 uncultured Bacteroidota bacterium
ATGCCATCTGCCCGTAAATTTTTACAAACTGCTTGGCCTTAATTTTATAATCGGCTTTGTGCTGGTCATCCAATTCCAGCTCTTGATTAAATCTTTGTGCCGCAATATCAATTATTGGGCTTAGCTCTTGTGCATTAACCCCGGCAAAATATTTGGTTACAAAATCTTCAACCTCACTCCATTCGTAAACACCGGCCTCATCCAGATTGGCTTTTAAATCGTGCAGCACATTTATATCTGTGGCTTTGCTTAGTGAGGTAGCGGTATAAAAAGGATCGAAGGATTTTTTGATGTCCTCTGTTGAGTTGTAAAAATCAAGTATAAATAAATCTTCTGTTCGCTTATCTAATTTTTCTGCAGCTCGGTTTAAGCGGGATAATGCCTGAACCGCCATAACACCCTGTAATTTCTTATCTACATACATAGCGGTTAACTTGGGCTGGTCAAAACCAGTTAGGTATTTATTGGCTACCACCAATATCCGGTATTCATCCATATTAAAATACCGGGCAATTTTATCGGTTATATAATCCGGGTCCGTTGGTTTGGCTGTATCTAATTCGGGTGGAAAATTATTGAGAGAGTCTTCTGTATGTTCAATTCCTTTTATTTTTTTGGAACCCGAAAACGCGATAGTAATTCTGAATGGATTTCCTTTAGTTGCCATGAACTCCTTGATAGCAAAGTAATAACGGATAGCCGATTCTATACTTTGGGTGGCTACTATTGCTTTTGCTTTGCCCTTTAGTTTTTTAGTGTTTACCAGCTTGGTTATAAAATGATCAAGCATAATATCTGCCTTGGTGGCTATGGTTTGCACATCGCGCTCTACAAATGCTTTTAGTTTCTTTTGTGCCTTTACCGTATCGAACAATGGGTTTTCAGTAATTGATTTTTCTATTTCATAGTAGCTTTTGTATGTAGTATAATTGGCCAGCACATCTAAAATAAAACCTTCTTCAATGGCCTGCTTCATTGAGTAGAGATGAAAAGGTGTAAACTTTCCATCTTCCTGTTTTACACCAAACCTTTCCAGTGTATTGTTCTTTGGGGTAGCTGTAAAAGCAAAATAAGAAGCATTGCCCCTCATTTTACGAGACCGTAAGGCTTCCAATACTAAATCCTGCGGATCTTCATCATCTTCTTCATCGGAATTGTTACCCATTGCCTGGTTCATTTTACCTGCGGCGGTTCCACTTTGGCTGCTGTGGGCTTCGTCAATAATTACGGCAAAACGTTTTTGACTTAAATCGGCAATACCATCTACTATAAACGGAAATTTTTGAATAGTGCTTATGATAATTCGCTTACCGCCTTCTAAACTCGCTTTTAATTCTGCAGATGAATGGGCATGGGCCACAATATTTTTTACCTGCGAAAACTGTTTGATGTTTTCTTTCAATTGTTTATCCAATAACCGTCTGTCGGTTACTACAATTACAGAATCGAATAAGGGATTTGACACTCCCTTACTACCGGGAAGGATATCGCTTTCAGGATAGGTTTCTATTAACTGGTATGCTGCCCAGGTTATGGAATTGGATTTACCCGATCCTGCAGAGTGTTGAATTAAATAGGTTTGGCCAACTCCTTTTGCAGCAGCATCGGCTAATAATTTAATTTTAGACCATCGCGACCTTGCCCAATCATACTGAGTTACTTTAATTTTGATGTTATCAATATCAGCATTTG
>CAIWKU010000340.1 GCA_903913355.1 uncultured Bacteroidota bacterium
AAATGCGTAATGAAGTGAATGCCATGCTGGCGTATACCAGTTTAACTGCTCCTTTTTCAGGAGTCGTTACCCAAAAAATGGCTGATGCGGGTAATATGGCAAATCCTGGAATGCCTATTATAACCATAGAACAAACGGGTACCTACCAAATCTCTGCGAATGTACCCGAAACAGAAATCAGCCAAAAGAAACTGGGTGAAAAAGTAAAAGTAAGCATTCAAGCCATCGACAGATCTTTCGAAGGAAAGATAACACAGATCAATCCTTCTTCCCAGTTCACAGGCGGTCAGTATAACATTAAAATAGGGATCTCTGAAAATGATAAAAAAGGTTTATATGCGGGTATGTATGCCAATATCATGATCAATTCCCCAGGCAAAACAGCTATCAAACCGGCAGAGAATGGGGCAGTACTGGTTCCTGTTTCCTGTATTGTTAATAAGGAACAGTTAACGGGGTTATATACCGTTAGTACTGATAACACTGCGTTGTTACGCTGGGTTCGGCTAGGTAAACAAATTGGTAACCAGGTAGAAGTATTAACCGGTCTGAATAAAAATGAATCTTATATACTGGAGGCCCAGGGCAATTTATACAATAGTGCCCCGGTTAGTATCATAAAATAAGCCGAAGATAGTAGGGAGATTACCATCAAAATTATAAAGAAACTTATGCAACAGGGATTCTCGGGTAAAATAGCCAATGCTTTTATTAGGTCTAAACTGACCATACTTTTAATGATTGCATTTTTATTGATTGGCGGATACAGTACTTTCCTGATACCGAGGGAAGAAGAGCCACAAATTGAAGTACCTATTGCCGATATTATGATCGGTTATCCGGGTGCAGAACCTAAAGAAGTGGAAACCAGGGTTACTGCACCTATGGAAAAAATCATTTCTAATATCAAAGGGGTTGAATATGTATATTCTACTACCCTGAAAGGTCAGGCTATGCTGATTGTACAATTTTATGTTGGGGAAGATGTAGAGCGATCTCTGGTGAAACTGTATAATGAGATCATGAAGAATATGGATAAAATGCCGCAGGGTGTTACACTTCCCTTGGTAAAAACAAGGGCCATTGATGATGTTCCTGTTCTTGGTCTCACACTCTGGAGCGAGAAATATGATGATTATTCATTGAAACAGTTAGGAGAAGTTGTAACCAATGAAATCAAAAAAATACCTGATGTGGCTGCTGTAAACATCATTGGAGGGCGTAGCCGGGAAGTAAAAATTTTACTGGATAAAGATAAGATGGCAGAAAACCATCTTGACTTTATCAATATTGCAAAGCAAATGCAGGGCAGCAATGCACAACTCATATCTGGAAATTTATTAAGACAGGATACCTCATTCTCAGTTGAAACAGGTAATTTCCTGAATAGTGCAGAGGATGTTGCAAATCTGGTAGTTGGCGAAAATCAGCAACATCCGGTATACCTTAGGCAAATTGCCAAGGTAACGGACGGACCTGAAACACCCAATCAGTATGCATATTTTGGATATGGGAAAGCAGATACTTCCCATCCCAGCCATTTCAGATCAGAATATCCATCAGTTACCCTTTCGATTGCTAAAAAGAAAGGCGCCGATGCTATGCAGATCTCTGAAAAAATATTATCAAAAATAGCCCAGCTTAAAAAGAACCTGATTCCATCGGACGTAACGGTAACGAATACGCGTAACTATGGACTAACCGCTTCTGAAAAGGTTTCTGAATTGTTATTCCATTTATTCATTGCTATTGTAGTAGTAACCTTATTTGTAATGCTGGCCATGGGATGGAGGGGCGGACTGGTCGTTTTTCTTTCTGTACCGGTAACCTTCGCGCTTACTTTGTTTTCTTATTATTTCATGCATTATACCTTAAACCGGATTACACTGTTTGCATTGGTGTTTATTACGGGTATTGTGGTAGATGACTCGATAATTATCGCTGAGAATATGCACAGGCATTTTAAAATGAAGCGACTACCGTTTTTGCAGGCAGCAATTTATGCGATTAATGAAGTAGGTAACCCCACTATTCTGGCAACCTTTACAGTAATCGCAGCCGTATTGCCTATGGCATTTGTATCGGGATTAATGGGGCCTTATATGAGTCCCATGCCCATTGGGGCTTCTATTGCCATGATGCTATCCTTGATTGTTGCGTTAACGCTGACACCTTATTTGGGTTATATATTTCTTCGCGAAAAAGAAAAACCCGGAAAAGAAAAGCCACCGGTTGCACTGGAAAAAACGGGGATCTACAAGATTTATCTATCGTCAATTCAGCCGATGCTGACTACCCGATGGAAACGTTGGGTGTTCATTCTAAGTATCATTTTGGTTTTATTGGGATCAATGATGCTATTTTATACCAAAGCAGTAGCAGTTAAAATGCTACCCTTTGATAATAAAAATGAATTTCAGGTAATTATTGATATGCCGGAAGGAACCACGCTGGAAAAAACGGCAGCGGTAACCAAAGAAATATCGGCGTATATCTCTCATCAACCCATGGTGGTTAATTACCAGGGATATATTGGTACAGCCGGGCCTATTAGTTTTAATGGACTGGTGCGGCACTACGATATGCGGAGGGGTGATAATATTGCGGACATACAGGTTAACCTGATTAGTAAGGAAGAAAGAAAATTACAAAGTCATGCGATTGCTAAATCGATGAGAGCGGCTATTCAATCCATAGCTTCAAAGTATAATGCCAATGTGAAACTGGTAGAAGTGCCGCCTGGGCCTCCGGTACTGTCTACACTAGTTGCCGAAGTATATGGTCCTGATTATGACCAACAGGTTTCGGTAGCCAGACAAATCAAACAATTATTTGCCACCACAAATGATGTTGTAGATATTGACTGGCGTGTTGAACATGACCAGCCGGAATATCAATTGGAAATCAACAAAGAAAAAGCTATGCGTTATGGAATTGCACCTGCACAGATAGTGACTACTGTAAATGCTGCATTATCCGGACAAAACGTGGGTGTATTACATCGGCCCAGTTCTTTTAATCCAATAGCGATCAGTTTGCAGATAAGTGATGCAGATAAATCTTCAATTGAAGATATTAAGAACCTGAAAATAATTAATCAGCAAGGCAATGCTGTTCCGGTTGGTGATTTGGTGAGTTTTCATAAAGGCATCAAAGAAAAAAGTATTTATCGAAAGAATCAGAAACGGGTGGTATATG
>CAIWKU010000341.1 GCA_903913355.1 uncultured Bacteroidota bacterium
CAAACCGTCAAAACGAATCGTTCATCCATTATATGATAATTTCGGAGAAAGTGTTTCCAAAGAAGAAGCAAGAAAAAAACTTATGCTTCCTGAAAAGGAAAAAATCATTCTTTTTTTTGGCTTTATCAGAAAATACAAAGGACTTGATCTCCTGCTCGAAGCTATGAACGACGTTCGTATTCGACAATCAGGAATCAGGTTATTGGTTGCCGGCGAATTTTATGATAACCGAACCGAATATGATGCCATCATTGACAAACTCAATCTGGCAGACGAATTGATTTTACGAACAGATTTTATTGCTGATAGTGAAGTCCGTTACTATCTCAGTGCTGCTGATTTCGTGATACAGCCGTATAAAAATGCCACCCAAAGCGGAGTCACCCCCCTTGCCTATCATTTTGAGAAACCCATGCTGGTAACCAATGTAGGCGGATTGCCTGACCTGGTACCGGATGGCAAAGTAGGCGTGATTACAGATCCTGACCCCGAATCGATTGCATCGGGTATCCTGCGATTGTATGAATTAGGCGAAAACTTTTTTTTACCGCATCTTCGTGAAGAGAAAAAGAAGTATAGCTGGCAAAAACTGGCCAATACAATTGTGGAATTGGGAAGTTAATGTGAAAGTACCCTACCTAAAGTTTTCTGTTGTATGATTTATCGAAGCAAAGCACCCTTACGTATTGGATTAGCGGGTGGCGGAACGGATGTAAGTCCCTATAGCGACCAATTCGGCGGCGCCATTCTCAATGCTACCCTATCGCTTCATGCACATGCCACCATAGAAACCATTGCCGAAAAAAAAATCATTATCCGTTCCATAGATCAGCAAAAAGAACAGGTATTTGAATGGCAAAATCAGCTGCCCATTAATGGAGAATTGGATCTCTTAAAAGGGGTATATAACCGCATTCAGAAAGATACGCCCTTTGAGATAACCGGTTTTATTTTGTCAACTTTTGTAGATGCCCCTGCCGGAAGCGGTCTGGGCACCTCCTCCACCCTGGTCGTCGCCATCATCGGTGCTTTTGCAGAAATGCTAAAACTACCGCTGGGCGATTATGATATTGCCCATTATGCGTATGAAATAGAGAGAACTGATTTGCAATTAGCCGGAGGAAGGCAGGATCAATATGCTGCCACTTTTGGCGGCTTTAATTTTATGGAGTTTTACGCAAATGATAAAGTAATCGTAAATCCATTACGGATCAGGCAGGACTATTTAAATGAGTTGGAAAATAATCTTGTTTTGTATTTTACAGATACCTGTCGAGAATCTGCCAAAATTATTAAGGAGCAACAGAAAAATGTTACTGACAAGAATATAGCCAGTATTGAAGCTATGCACCAGCTAAAAGAACAGGCAAGGATGATGAAAGAAGCACTTTTAGTAGGAAAGCTGGACCAGATAGGTGAAATCCTTGATTTTGGCTTCCAACAGAAAAAAAATATGGCAGCCAATATATCAAATTCACAAATTGAAGAAGTGTATAGCGCTGCTAAACATGCGGGAGCCACCGGTGGCAAAATAAGTGGTGCAGGCGGAGGGGGATTTATGATTTTCTATTGCCCAGGTAACACACGCTACCAGGTTATAGATACCCTGACTAGATTTGGAGGAAGGATACGTTCTTATCAATTTACTCAGCATGGGTTAACTACCTGGAAAATACGTTAATACCATTATATAAAACAGAATATGAAAACAACCATCGAAAACATTATCAATGCATCCATTGATACCAAGAAAAAAATAGTAAGCGATAATACACTTCAACCCATTATTGAATCGGCCATTACAGCAATCACCTATGCATTTCAAAACGGGAATAAAGTTTTATTCTGTGGTAATGGAGGAAGCGCAGCTGATGCACAACACCTGGCTGCTGAATTTTCCGGAAGGTTCTATAAAGACCGGAAAGCATTACCATCAGAGGCTTTACATTGCAATTCTTCTTACCTGACTGCTGTTGCCAATGATTATAGTTATGATGTAATATATTCCAGACTGGTAGATGGTATTTGTGTAAAAGGAGATGTATTGATTGGTTTAAGCACTTCAGGAAATTCAAAAAATATTCTGAACGCATTTGAAACGGCCAAAGAAAAAGGGGTAATTACGATTGGCTTTACCGGTGCATCAGGCGGTAAAATGAAAGATCTCTCAGATTATCTCATCAATGTTCCTTCTACTATCACTCCGAGGATTCAGGAAAGTCATATTCTGATCGGTCATATTATTTGCGAATTGGTTGAAGCCAAAATTTTCGGTTAATGAAAATAACGGAAGCTATTGTATTAGCAGGAGGATTGGGTACCCGACTACGTGAAGCAGTACCTGGCTTGCCTAAGTGCATGGCTCCGGTTAATGAACGGCCTTTTATTGAATATGTTATCAGACATTTACAAAGCCAGGGTATCACTCGATTTATTTTCTCTCTTGGTTATCGGTCTGAAGCATTTACTGAGTTTCTGGCAGAAATATTGGGGCCTGCAAATTATGAGTTAGTTATTGAAAAGGAACCATTGGGAACAGGTGGTGCCATTCAATTTGCTAGTGCCGGCGTAAAGAATGAAAATATTGTTGTTGTAAATGGGGATAGTATTTTCAAAGTAGATCTTGGTAAGCAATGCGATTTTCATTTTTCACATCATGCGGAATGTACACTGGCTTTAAAACCCATGCAGCATTTTGATCGATATGGAGCAGTTGTTTTGCATTCGGATCAATCAATCGCTTCATTTCAAGAGAAGCAATATGTTGCATCCGGAATGATTAATGGAGGGGTTTATCTGCTGAATATCCCTCGTTTTTTACGAAAGGACTTACCGGAAAAATTTTCATTTGAAACGGATTACCTACAAAAATTCTATACTGAAGGGAATATATATGGACTTGCACAGGATGCCTATTTTATTGATATCGGGATTCCGGAGGATTATGCAAGGGCCCAAACAGAATTAAAATAACTAAGTATGCTGGATTTAAAAGATATTGATCAAACCTGGACCTTATTTCTGGACCGGGATGGCGTTATCAATCATGATAAGGACAATGATTATATCCGGAATCGTGAAGAGTTTCGTTTTTATGATGATACGCTGGAAGCCATTCGGATTTTATCAGGACTATTCAGCCATATCATTGTAGTAACCAACCAGAAGGGTGTTGGTAAGGGATTGATGACGGTAGCTGATTTGGAAGGGATTCATTCCAGAATGACCAACGAGATTGAGGAAACAGGCGGTAAGATCAGTAAAATTTATTATGCTCCGGATCTGGCAGATGATGCCATCAATCGCAAGCCCAATCCGGGTATGGCATTACAGGCAAAACATGATTTTTCACATATTGATTTTTCAAAAAGCATCATAGTCGGTAACCGGATCAGTGATATGGGATTTGGCAGAAATGCCGGTATACACACGGTTTTTGTTGCCACCACACATCCCGAAACACCATTTCCCGATCCATTAATCGACCTGCGGTTTAACAGCCTCTATGAATTTGCTGTTGCCTGTGCATCACTAAGAAAACCCTAAAATTCTACCATTCAGTGGTTCATTCAGGGATAGATTGTATTTTAGAACCGAATATCCTTTTATGAAATATTGGTTGCTAATTCTGATTACGAGTTTTTGTGTTTGCAAATTGCCGGCACAACAATATTCATCCGCGAACAAGCAACAGTTAGCGCAAATGGAAGAAAACATGCGGACTTATGCCAGAGATATTGTCAATGCACCCGAGTTGGTTGACCGATTGAGGGCAGATAGTTTTTTTACCCGGTCGCTGGTACAGGCATTAAAAGTGCCCTATTCATTTTATCACCATTTTGATTCGCTGGGAACCATCTCTGTGTTATATGCCCCGGATAGTAGTTTCCGCATTTTTACCTGGCAGTTGATGCGAGATTTTACTTATTACCGTCAAAAAGGTGCCATACAGATGAATACAAAAGAAGGGAACCTGAAATTGATTCCACTCTATGATTTTTCTGCCTTTACGGATAACCCTGTAGATTCAATAAGGGATAATGAACACTGGATTGGTGCAGTCTATTATAATATCATTCAGAAGAGCTATAAAAATAAAAATTATTATACCCTGATCGGATATGATGAAAATGATGCCAGAAGCACCAAGAAATGGGTAGAAGTATTAAGCTTTGATGAGAATGGTAAACCCCAATTTGGCGGACCATATTTTACCTATCCCAATGATCCCATCAAACCACCCCAGCCTGCCTATCGGTTTTGCCTGGAGTTTAAAAAAGAAGCCAATGCCAAGTTGAACTATGATCCGGAACTCGGAGTCATCATGTTTGCTTCCCTTGTTAGTGAAGTGGGTGATCCGGGTGTTAAATCCACACTGGTACCCCTTGGTAGTTTTGAGGGCTTTAAATGGCAGAATGGCAAATGGGTATA
>CAIWKU010000342.1 GCA_903913355.1 uncultured Bacteroidota bacterium
ATCTATCTGCCCCAGCAACTTAACCGATCTGCCCGGAATAGAATCCCCACAGACTTTATCTCTCGGAAATCTGGCTTTGTCAATCATAGCCACTTGCAGCCCACTGTCTTGTAAAGCCAGTGCGCAAGTAGTTCCCGCCGGGCCTGCACCTATAATGATGACATCAAAATGATGAGAAATATTTTGATCAGTTATCTGCTTTGCTTCTTCAGGCATTTTATCTAAAAATAATTATTGATTTCTGTGAGCAGGAAATACGCATTTCTTATACTTGAATAAAAGTAAGGCATTGTGCTATTAAAAATTACGTGTCAATCAGTTCATCACTAATATTTTCACACCCCCCTGCGTTCCCTGCGGTCCTCCGCGTTCTCTGCGGTGCCGCTTTTTCTAGCTCTTGGAAAACCAGCAACGCAGAGAACGCAGGGAACCGCAAAGGACGCAGAGAAAAAATGAAATCATTATACTGCAAATAAAAAAGCACCGAAACCTTCGGTGCTTTTTCTATAAAGAGGTAAATCCTAATATCTTTTTTTAAACTGTCCATTCCTTCCATCCGTTCTGCCTCCATTATTATTCCGGTTCCTTCCATCGGGTCGGTTATTACCACCCGCACCCGCTCTGTTATCTCTGCTACCCGATCCGCTACGGTTATTATTACCCCCGTTGCCTCCGCTTCTGCCACCGAAATTATTCTGCTGCCAACGACCACCCCCATTATTGCGTGAAGGATATTCATCACGCTCAAAATTCTGGTTACGGTGTTTGATATAAGGCGTGTTACTGAATTCCAATTCACCACCGGTAATACTATTTAGTTCTGTTCTGATGGTATCATCATGCACGAGTTCTTTGTGCCAGTTGCTGTAAGCCAGTTTCATGTAATAAGCAATCGCATGCGCGAAACCTGCTTTTTTCTCAGGATCTTCTTCTTTCAGGGCTTTGGCAATCACCACTTCCAGGTTCTTACCCAAATGCGCATATTTTGGATGACGCTTAGGATAAGGCAAAGGATCCGGCTTTTGCTTATAAGTTTCTTTTTGGGGAATCGGATACGGACTATCCACATCTAATTTGAAATCACTGATGAAAAAAAGGTGATCCCATAATTTATGACGGAAATCTTCCACATTCTTTAAATGCGGATTCAAAAATCCCATTAATTCGATTACGGATTGGGTTTGTTGCTGGCGTTTCTCGCGGTCCTCGATGGTCAGTAAATATTCCACCATCTTCTGCACGTGCCGGCCATATTCTTTCATACCCAGGTAATTGCGCTCGGTATTGTATTCCATTTCGTTGTTCATCTGTAACGACAAATGTAGGTATTATGGGGTGTTTTGGGCAATTTTTGTGAAACTGACAACAGTTGGCAGGGTTTATATGCGTTACATGGGGTAGTTGGGCTAAGAAAATCGAATGAAACCCAAAATCATCCCCTTTACCATATGAAATAGGAATTCTATCTTCGCCCAATGGAACAGTTAGTGCAACAGATAGAGGCATATAAGCAGGAAATCAACCTTTTTGATGCCAAAACGCCTGAGGCGGTAGAAGAATTTCGGATCAAATACCTGGGTACCAAGGGATTGGTAAAGTCCGTAATGGGCGAAATGAAGAATGTACCCAATGAACAGAAGAAAGCGTTTGGTCAGGTACTGAATGAGTTTAAACTGTTTGCAGAGAACAAATACGAGTCACTAAAAGAAAACCATCAACCCGAAGCGGATAGTCACCAACAAATTGATTGGAGTTTACCCGGCGACCCGATTGCGGCGGGTACCAGGCACCCTTTGAGTATTGTACGAAACCAGATCGTATCTATTTTTAAACGATTAGGGTTTGCCGTTGCGGAAGGACCAGAAATAGAAGATGACTGGCATAATTTCGGCGCCATGAACCTGCCAGAAGACCATCCGGCACGTGATATGCAGGATACGTTTTACATAAGCCAAAACCCGGCCTGGTTATTACGTACCCATACCAGCAGCGTACAGGCAAGGGTAATGGAAAGCCAGAAACCACCGATCAGGGTAATTTGTCCGGGCAGGGTATATAGAAATGAAACCATCAGTGCCCGTGCGCATTGCTTTTTTCACCAGGTAGAGGGATTATATATTGATGATAATGTAAGTTTTGCCGATTTAAAACAGACCCTGTATTTCTTTGTACAGGAAATGTTTGGCAAGAATGTAAAAGTGCGGTTCCGCCCCAGTTATTTTCCTTTTACTGAGCCCAGTGCCGAAATGGATATCAGTTGCCTGATTTGCGGAGGCGATGGTTGTAATATCTGTAAACATACCGGATGGGTAGAGATTCTGGGAAGTGGTATGGTGCATCCGAAAGTGCTGGATAATTTTGGGATTGATTCTAATAAATATACCGGCTTTGCTTTTGGAATGGGTGTGGAACGTATCACACAATTGAAATTCCAGGTAAATGATCTGCGTTTATATTCTCAGAATGATGTACGATTCCTAAAACAGTTTACGGGCGTTATCTAAATTCCTCTTTGCTTATATTCTCTGCGTCCTTTGCGTTGCTGGGGTTCAAGATGGTTGAAAAAAAGCAGCATCGCAGGGAACGCAGAGAATCGCTAAGAACGCAGAGGAAGAAATACAAGCAATCCTCACTTATAAGGTTAATTCTTTCTACAAAACAGTGCTCAGGGACAATATTAGCTTACCTTACCATTTTTGTAACGAACAACCCCCTTTTCATGCTTGCAATTCTCTTGTTTTTTTTCGGTCATTGGTTTCTTTCATTGTTTTTCCACTCTTTTTTCCTGCACAGGTTTGCTTCACACAAAATGTATACCACCAGTAAAAACTGGGAGCGTACTTTTTACCTGACTACCTGGTTTGTTCAAGGTTCCTCCTTTTTAATACCCCGTGCCTATGGCGTAATGCATAGAATGCACCATACCTATAGCGACACCATAAAAGATCCGCATTCACCGCATTTTTTTAGAGATATCTACCAGATGATGCAAAGCACCGTGCTCATCTTCCGTGGATTTTTAACCGGTAAAAATTTACCCGAAGAACAGTTTCTGAAAGAATACCTGCCGGTATGGGACAGGCTCGACAGAATGGGACACTATATGGCAACCCGTATCCTGTTTATGGCAGGGTATACTACATTTTATATTTTTTTTGCACCCAATGCCTGGTGGTTTTTATTGCTACCCATCCATTTTTTAATGGGACCGATACAGGGAGCCGTGGTAAACTGGTGCGGACATAAATATGGCTATAGCAATTTCTCTAATGGCGATCAGTCAAAGAACACCACACCCTTTGGTATTTTATTGATGGGCGAGTTATTTCAGAATAACCACCATTATGCAAAAGATGATGCCAATTTTGCGAAAAAATGGTTTGAGTTTGATCTTACGTATATTATCATGCGTGGCCTGCATGCGGTAAGAATCATTAAACTGATTCCTGCTCCCGTAAGGGTA
>CAIWKU010000343.1 GCA_903913355.1 uncultured Bacteroidota bacterium
AAAAGAGCTAGAAGCTGCACAAAATAGTGTGTATGAAAATGAGAAGACTAGAATACAGGATAGCACTATTGATGCAGTAACGAAAGCTGGGATGATTAGGCAGCTAGATGCAGAACACGCCGCACAGACTGCAAAGAATGCTAAGGAGGAAAAGAAAATAGCACACGACAAAGCCGTTTACGACAGAAACGTAGCTATTGCAGAAATAGCTATACAGACAGCATTGGCGGTAGCGAAGGCGGGTGGAAACCCTTTCTTGATAGCACTAGCGTTGGCTGCGGGAGCATTAGCGGAGGCAAAGGCTATTAGTACGCCAATACCAGCTTATGCAAAGGGTACTGATTTTCACCAAGGTGGGGCTGCAATAGTGGGTGATGCAGGTACGGAACTTATCACCTATCCAAGTGGTTTGATGGAATTAACTAGTAGCAAGCCGACCGTCATGAACTTGCCACGAGGCACGAAGGTAACACCTCACGATGAGCTTATAGAAATGAGTAAAAACGCACATTATTCATTCGTTGCTAGCGTTGCTGGTGGAGGTTCTGACTTATCTCCTTTGGTGAGTGAATTTAGGGAATCCCGTAATGAAATGAGGGCGCAAACTAAATACCTAAAACAGTTAGCTGGAAAGCAGCAAAAAACAAGCGTAGTCGTAAATAGCAGCGGTTCTTATGATAGGTATATTGACAAGGCTGTACGATATTAATAAAAAAAATATTTTTTAATTTAAGTAAAGGGTTGTATATTTGTTTTAAATAAACGATAAACAGTAAATTATGGGTAAAATTATAATAGGGATAGACCCCGATTGCGAAAGAAGTGGGGTTGCTATAAAAGACCTTTCAAACGGGAATGTCAAATTAATGGACTTATCTTTTTTCGGTTTATATGAGGAACTTTTGGTTATTCGTGAGGATATAAAAAAAGTTTATATCGAGTGCGGATTTTTAAACAAGGGTAATTTTCATTTATCCGCAATAAAAAGCGTTAGAGCTGCTGCGGAAATAGGTAATAGAACAGGTCGCAATCAAGAAACGGCTAGGAAAATATGTGAGATGGTAGAATGGCTAGGGATACCTTACAAAATGGTAAAGCCAACGCAATCTAAAATTACTACTCAAAAGGCTTTTAAAGCATTGACTGGTATTGATAGCCCTAAGGGGAAGTGTGCGCAAGATATGAGAGATGCTTATATGTTAATTCACGGCATGTGAAAAATAAAATAATATGAAAGCAATACCTAAATTTGATTTAGAAGATATTGTAAGATTTTTACCTGAGGAAAACTTGGATGAAGAATATAGTCTTACTGGGACTATCGTAAAAGTATGTATATTCCTTCATCGCTGGGGTTGTGAAGGCATTCAATATGATATTTATGTAAACGGAGATGTTCATGTGGATATTCCTGAAGAGCTTATAGTTGGTTATAAATAAAAAAAAACATGGGAAATTTATTTGTTGGAGACAATGTAGAGTTCTTTGATAGTAATAGTAGTAAATTTTTATGCGGTACTATTAAAGAAGCTAAGCGGAATAGTACGTATAAATTGGACGAGTTTGTTATAACTGTTACAGATTCTTTTGGACAAAATACAGTTGATTATACGAATGTTCGTGACCAATCAATATTGCAAGTAATTAATAAAAAGCCTGGAAAGTTTGTAACACGATTTGGTATAGGGTCTGTTGTATGGGCAATGGTTGGGAATGTGGCAGCTCCTTTTAAGGTTTTTGAATTGTGTATAAAGGAAGCGTTAATTGACGAGGGGTATTTAGTTATTTATGGCGTTAGGAATATATTTGGTGGCAGTAATACTATCTATAATTACAGAGAAGGCGAGATTTCGAGAACAAGGGAAGAGTGTGTGGATAAAATTAAATAATTGAAAAAAAAGATATATGTGGTTTGAACAAACTGAGGATGAAATGATTAAGACTGTAAAGGGGAGGATTGGCACATTAGTACCAGTTGAAATAACCCTGTGCTTTCTTGATGAGCTTAGCGTAGATGACTTGATGATGAGGAATATCGAAGCATATAAGGTAATTAATTGGGCAAATGAATGTTTTTATTATAAAATGGAATGGGGGAGTAGATTTATTATACCTAGAGGATATTTTATAGAAAAAGGCATAACATTGGAGCAATTAATTATATACAGGTGTGCTACCAAATATTATAGAAGACCAGTATTAGAGCGTAATGCGCTTAGAGATATTGATTTTTTATTAAAAATGGTAGGTTCTGTTGGTCAGCTTATAAGGTGTTATCGTGATATGAGCTATACAGAAAAGCTTGAAAAGAAAGATATATTGAATCTAGCTACGTCTCCTTATGACTTATATATATGGAATCAATTCTTGAATGAGAGGGGTCGTTGGAGTGAT
>CAIWKU010000344.1 GCA_903913355.1 uncultured Bacteroidota bacterium
AAACTTTCTTTTCAGAATGGTTTTCTCAGCAAGGCTTTTTCGTGTACAATAATCACGAGGTTCCCTGAAAACCTCTTCGTGGGTAACGGTCCAGGCAGCACAGGCTATCGGGATAGCTAAAATAAAAAGCCAGGCGATTTGAATTGAAAGAGGCATGTAAAGTCGGTTTTCTTGTAAAACATATTTTCTCTTATGTCCCTAAAATATACCATTGAATATTTCCGGCTGTTTCCGGCAATCCAAAGCTACTATTCGCGTAATGACTGAATGGCTTCTTTCTCTTCTTTAACCTCCTCCACTAATTCTGTATATTCTTTAGAAAGCTCCGTTATCTCTAGTTCTGTTTTTTCTTCCAGGTTAATCACAGCATTACTCGCAGCTTCGTGAGAGGAAACCAATTCATTTACTTTTAAATATAAAGAAGCCGAAAAGCGGTTAAAAGATTTTTGGATAATGAATAAACTGAGAAAAGTAATCCCCAAAATCACATCCCCAATGCTTGTATGAATATTCTGCGTATAAAATCGCTTATTACTAAGCCAGAAGATAACCAAACATATTGCAACACTAAAAGTGATAGAATTTCCCAAAACAGCAATTCCGGTTGAGGTAATTTTTTCAAATTTTCTTTCAATATTTCGGTATGCTATTTTCATTCAGCTTATTTTACTTTACCCAGAATCTAGTGATAGCTCTGTATTTTACCCCCATCCCGCCATTCAGGTTTGCCGTTTTGTTTTTCCCCAGGCTATTTTCCCCCAGATTCGTTCAAAGAGAAAATATCCTGCAGTCGTATAAATATTACTGATAATCATAAAACCTACTGCAACTTTTACCTGACCAGTAAAGAGATAGATGGCAATAAAATCAAAAATGACAATTACCAGCCGATAACTGATTGTTTTGACTAATGAACGCGTTAAGGTTTCCTGAGAGCCTTCCCTTTGGGGGAGCAGTTTTTCAATCATATTCTTACTTGGTCTGTTAATACAATTTATCAGGCCATTTCATTTATATATCCTTTCCAAAATCTTATCCGGCAGCTTTCTCCGGTACAGTTTTAATTGCCCATTCTATTACCTGTAACCATAACGCAAATGCCAGAATTTCATGTTCGGGCGCATGTGAAACAGATTTTGCGATACTTAGTATATCAGCCTCTTTAGTCATTTTAATAGGAAATGCGATTCCCAAAGGCTTTTCTCCCTTTTTCTTTTTCCCCAACTGCTCATATCCTTTTTGAAGACTAAAAATCTCTCCAGTTCTGGTTTCAATTGCTTTTGTCAGTTTGAATAACCGAAGAGATAACAGAGCTGTTAAAACCTGTTTATGTTTTGGCCCTTCTTTTAGTAGTTCATGCGTAACAAGTTTTCGTTTTATTCTATCCTTTACAACCAGGTTTATCAAATCAGTTTTTTCAATTGAAGAAATCGATTTTTCTTTTTTCTCTATCGTTTTTTTGGCCATTTTATTGATCTTTTTTTCTAGTCATTTCTTTTGCTCCAAGCAATTATATTTTCTAGCGAGTTATAAATCCTTCCTTAAGCATTTTTTTGAATACTATCTGGGTCACTTCTTCTGTCATTTTTTGAACTCCGTCGGGATTTGTTGTTTCTGTTAATCCAGTCCAAATAATTTTGTCCTCTTTGATTGAAAAAACATTCGTTTCTATGATAAAAGATTTACTGGTAGAATAATAGCCGGGAGTTTGGTAAACCTGCCAGTTCCTATAAAAATATCCGCCAAAATTGTGATAATATGAAGGGTAGCCAGTAATAAATCCGGGGTTGTAGACCTGCTCTTTATCAACATCAATTAAGCGCATAGTGACTGCCCCGTCAAATCCATCCTCTTTTATTTTATCACGTATTGCATCCGCATTACTTGTATTAAAATTTTGGCTGAGGTAATTGTAGGATACAACTCCTTTACCTTCCAGGTAACCGGCCATCTGCTCTTCCGCTTTCCGTCGGTTAACATCAGTTTTGAATAAAGCCACAATCAACACTTTATGTAAGTTTTGAATTGACACTTTTTTGTCAGGCTCAGACCAGCTACTGGTAATTCTGGTAGTAGCACAAGCCGAGAGTAAAACGATACATGCCAGGTAAACCGGCGCCATTGTAATTTTCATAATTTCTTGATAGATTAGTTATTGACTTTTTAAAAGTTATTGGGATTCATTTTCATCATAAACGGGATAATCCGTGTATCCTTTTTCGCCTGCCGAATAAAACTCATCCATATGCAGCGCTTGGGATAATGGCCAGTTACTTAGTAATCTTGCTACCAGATCAGGGTTATTAAGGAATGGTCTTCCAAACCCTATCAAATTGGCAAGCCCTTTTTCAATATCTACTTCTGCAGATTCCTTATTATATCCGCCACAAAGAATAAGGGAGCGTTTAAAATGATCACGGATATTTTGTTTGGTATTAGCAGGTACCAATGGGGCACCCATTGCTGAATGATCAACAAGGTGAATATATACAATGCCGATTGTATTCAATTCGGCAGCTAAATACTCATAGGTAGCTTCCACTTCCGGATAGGTTAACATATCATTCGCTACACCATAAGGGGATAAACGAATTCCTGTTTTGTCTTTTCCGATGGTATCTGCAACTTCTTTAACCAGCTCAAGTACAAAACGACACCTGTTTTCAACGCTACCACCATAAGGGGCATTCCGGATATTAGTGTTTGGAGAAAGAAATTCTTCTAACAAGTACCCATTGGCAGCATGCAATTCTACACCATCAAAACCTGCATCCATTGCATTTACTGCAGCCTGTACAAATTCTTGTTTTGTTTGCAGTAGTTCTTCTGTACTCATGGATTTGGGAGTTGGAAAATCCTGCATTTTTTCTTTGTCTATCCACATTTGTCCGGCTGCCTTAATTGCAGAGGGTGCAAGAATAACAGAACCTGTTGGCATATTTAGTGAATGACTGATTCTGCCAGTGTGCATTAACTGAACAAATATTTTACTTCCTTTTTTATGTACGGTTTCGGTTATTTTTTTCCAACCCTGTATCTGTTCTTTATTATATATTCCAGGGATTCTGGCATAGCCCAAACCATTAGGCGAAGGAGAAGTGCCTTCCGTGATCAATAAACCTGCTCCAGCTCTTTGCTGGTAATATTTAGCCATCAAACTATTCGGAATATTTCCTATTGCCCGGCACCTGGTCATAGGGGCCATCACGATTCTGTTAGCAAGGGTTTCCTTACCCAGAATAACAGGAGTAAATAATTGATATGTTTTCATAACCTATTTGATTCAGTTTATTTTATAAGATATCAAGGATCCCGGCTGCCCTGATTTCAGTTTGCCTCAATATACTTTTGCATTTTTATTAACGCTTTCTTCCAGTTGCGGAGTGAGCTGTAGTTTACCTACATCAAATCCTTTTGCTCTCAGTCTAAGTAGAATCCGTTGAAATATAGTATCATTCATGATGGGTGTTCGAGATAGAATCCAGAGATATTTCCTATTTGGATGGCTTACTACTGCATAACTATAATCATCAGCCAGGTCAATAATCCAATATTTGGCACGAAAGGGCCAGAAAAATTGCACTTTTAGTTTTGCATTACCTGTATTTCTTTCAATAAAGGCTTTCCCTCTAATATAGGAGCGTTTCCCGGTAAGGCTATGTTTGTTGCATTGGTTTTCAACAACCAGGTACCCTTTGTCTGTAAGTGTATATTCAGCTGTTGTGCAATAGCAACCTTTCTGAAATATTTGAGGATAAGAAGCAATTTCGTACCATTTTCCAGCATATTTCTGGGCATCTACATACGGCACTGTTTGAAGGATCTGGGAGGAAAGACTATTTGTCATACACAAAAGAAAAATTATTAAACCATAAGGCTTGGTACCATTGACTTCTCTATTTTCGCAATACATCGAAATTTGCTGAAGCATCCCGTTTAGTGTTTTTCTAATACCCGCTCGTTTATAAAAGTGTGGTACATAAGGGCCTGTTATGCTTATGTTCTGCTATGCGTTGGCACTATTAAAATCGGTATTTTGGAATGATGCAATACTTTTTC
>CAIWKU010000345.1 GCA_903913355.1 uncultured Bacteroidota bacterium
AGGGCAATTAATAATTAACAATTCATAATTAACGTGTTGTACTATTAAAACAGTGGATAATGTAATCAAATGCCGATAGTTTACTTTGCGAACTCTGCGGTTCACTGCGTCCTTTGCGCTCCTGCTTTTAAAGGTTACCATTAGAAGCCGTAACGCAAAGGACGCAGTGAACCGCAGAGTTCGCAAAGTAAACTATCGGCATTTGATTACATTATCCACTGTTTTAATAGTACAACACGTTAATTATGAATTGTTAATTATTAATTGCCCTTATGCAGACTGCACCAAAGAAAGTAATCACCGGCTGGGCCATGTATGATTGGGCCAACAGTGTGTATAACCTGGTTATCACATCCACTATTTTTCCTGCTTACTATGAAGCGGTAACGGGAGATAATAATGAAGCCACTACCGTAGATACTGTTCATTTATTTGGAAGAGAGTTTGTGAATACTTCCTTGTATAACTATGCATTGGGGATTGCTTTTTTGATTGTTGCGATCATGTCGCCTTTGCTTTCGTCTATTGCGGATTATAAGGGAAATAAAAAAACATTTTTATTCTTTTTCTGTACCATGGGTAGTATTGCCTGTAGTGCTTTGTACTTTTTTGATAAATCGAATCTTGCGTATGGACTATTCTGTATGATTATTGCCTGTGTAGGTTTCTGGAGTAGTCTGGTGTTTTATAATTCTTACTTACCCGAGATTGCTGCCCCCGAAGACCAGGATGCGGTGAGTGCAAAAGGGTATGCCATGGGGTATATAGGCAGTGTGATTTTACAGATCATCTGTTTTGTATTTGTATTAAAACCTGATTGGTTTGGAATCACCGTTGGTAAAGCTTCGCAGATTTCATTTTTACTGGTAGGTATCTGGTGGTGGGGATTTGGACAGTTTTCTTTATCGCGCCTACCCAAGGGCACACCCATGGAGCAAACCAAAACCGGCAGCATATTTACGAATGGCTACAAAGAATTGCGTAAAGTTTGGAACCAGCTGAGTCATATGCCGGTATTGAAAAGATACCTGGGCGCTTTTTTCTTTTATAATATGGGCGTACAAACCGTAATGCTGGCGGCCACTTTATATGGGAAGAGTGAATTGAATATTCCGACTACTAACCTGATCATTGCGATCCTGATTATACAGCTGGTTGCCATTCCCGGAGCATACCTGATTGCCAAATTATCAGATAAACTGGGCAATTTTCAGGCTTTGATGATTACCGTGGCGCTTTGGATGGTGATGTGTTTTGTTGGCTATTATTTACCCAGAAACGGCATTAATGAATTTTATGCATTGGCAACAATCGTGGGTTTTGTAATGGGCGGTATTCAATCGCTGAGCAGGAGTACTTATGCGAAACTGATGCCTGAAACCAAAGACACGACTTCGTTTT
Organism: uncultured Bacteroidota bacterium; assembly: GCA_903913355.1. GTDB lineage: Bacteria > Bacteroidota > Bacteroidia > Chitinophagales > Chitinophagaceae > Sediminibacterium. The sequence goes on from CAIWKU010000345.1 coordinate 1,402, forward strand.
TTAGTTTTTATGATGTGACAGAAAAAATATCCATTGTAATTGGTATGTTCAGTTTTGGATATATCAACGAATTGACCGGCTCTCAGAGAAATTCAGTGCTATCGCTGGTGGTATTCTTTTTAATCGGATTTGTGTTACTGATATATGCTTCTTTAACCAAACGCAAGCTGGATAAAGCTATCGCCTAAACAAATGAAATTATACACAATCAATACGGGGTATTTTAAGTTGGATGGGGGCGCTATGTTTGGTGTGGTTCCCAAATCTATGTGGAACAAATTGAATCCGGCCGATGAAAACAATATGTGCTCATGGGCACTGCGTTGCTTACTGGTAGAAGATGGCAACAGGCTGATACTGATTGATAATGGCATGGGTGATAAACAGGATGCAAAATTTTTCGGACATTATTACCTGCATGGAGATGATACCCTTGACAAATCATTAGCGGCGCATGGGTTTCACAAAAATGATATTACCGATGTATTTCTTACCCATCTGCATTTTGACCATTGCGGGGGCAGTATTGTTCGGGTAAATGACCAATTGCTGCCTGCTTTTCCCAATGCCACTTACTGGAGTAACTCAGATCATTGGCAATGGGCAACCCAACCCAATGAAAGAGAGAAAGCTTCTTTTCTGAAAGAAAATATTTTACCAATCCAGGAAAGCGGGCAATTGCAATTAGTAGCAGTGCCGGCAGATGGATTAACCAAAACGGGAAAACTGGCCAGCGCCGATTTCACTAAAGATTTTTCGATTCGTTATGTAAGCGGCCATACTGATAAAATGATGTTGCCGCAAATTGAATATAAGGGCAGAACGATTGTTTATATGGCCGACCTCTTACCTTCTGCAGAACATATCCCTCTTCCTTATGTGATGGCTTATGATATGTTTCCCCTAACCACCTTACAGGAAAAAAAATCATTTCTACAAGAAGCCGTTGACAACAATTATATCCTCTATTTCGAACATGATCCGGTAAACGAATGTTGTACCCTGCAACAAACTGAAAAAGGCATCCGTAAAAAAGACAGCTTCCTGCTTAGAGACCTGTAGTTAGATTTCTACAATACAACAAAACTGATTTTGCAACCCGAAATGATCAATCCGGTCATGAATTTTCTTATTTTTTTTAATTTTGACTTTTGAATTTTGAATTGTCCTATTGATTTTTGAATTAGAACAAGGATAAATTCTACACCCACACTCCGTGAAAACCCCGCATAAACTCCGTGTTTTCAAATAGGAATTCCTTTTTATTCTGTCTACTTTAGGTTTAGGAATTGTTCCCCCTAAACCGATATCCCATGTCAAAAAACCAAACGGCCTGTTGCCCCGACTGCGGCAGTCGGATTTCATTTAAGAAATTCGTGATGCTCAATAATTTTTCAGCCACCAACTGCGAATGCTGTAATGCACGTATTGAAATATCGAACCGTGATAAAAATGCAATCATGGCAGGTATCTCAGGATTTATTTCTGCGGCTTCGATTATTATGGGGCCCTTTATCGGCGAGAGATCGATACAATCCTGGCAGGCCGGGCTATTGGGAGGTATTTGTTTTGCAACGATATTGGTATTGTATATCTGCCGCTATGCATATCGGAATTCTGAATTAAACAGAATTTGCAGCACTTAGTCTATTTGCGAGATTATCTTATCGTACACTAATCATTGAGCTTAAAGGATACCGGAGGTTTTTATATCCCATCATATCTACTTTAATACTTCCCACCACAATCGGGCTTTCGATGCGTAATGGAATATGATTGGGGTCATCGCTTACCCAGACAGTCATTTTTTCTCCACCCTGAAACAGTGTTCCTTTCACCAACAGCGGTTTGAATTTGATGGTGTGAAATTTTCCATACCTGGTCTTCACATCTTCTTTACCCATATACTTGATGTACAAATTATACACTTCATTATCCAGGAACATAAAGAAGGGAATTTTATCGCCCGCTTTATATTTATCGAAATTGATATTCCGCGCATAATAAATAGAACTTAACACATCCTGCACACAGGTAGGTATTTTAAAAACACCATTGGTAGTGATAGCCGTATTTGCCTGGTGGTTAAAGCTGATGTTTTCGTATTTTTTAAATCCGCCTTCCGAGATATTACGGATAAATTTTTGTGGTTGCAGACTGGCCGTATCAATAAACGATTCATAACGGTCACGCACTTTAAAGATCCAGTCATAACTGGGGTTAGACGTTCCCGATCCCACTACATGGTAGCAGGGTTTATTATTGATCTGATCCAAAGCAACGGAAAAATTCGCCGTACCTGCATTTACATAAAGACCTACCACGGAATAAAAAATCTGAAATGAAATATCTTCCCCTTCCTGGAATGCAAGATTTCTGGCACCGCAAAATTCATCGCCAGCCAATAAGGGCTTACCTGCAAAAAATAGTATAAGAAGAAGTATCGAAATTTTTTTCATGACCCGTTAATCACTTATTTCTGAATAATCTGACCCCCAAGATAAACAAACTTCCTACGATAGCCGGTATCACCAGGTTTATTATCCAGATACCCGCCGCAGTTGCTACGATGCCTACTGTATTGGAACTTAACAAACCAAATAACTGGATACCCAGTTTTCCCCTGAATCCCAGCTCGGCCAAGGCAACAGTAGGTATAATGGCCAATACCAATAGCATAACACATACCAATCCTGCAGCATCTGTCCAGAATATCGCTACACCAAATACCTGAAGTAACAATATATACTGAGATACAAATACAATATAACGGCAGGCAGAAAGAAATAAAATTTTCGTTAA
>CAIWKU010000346.1 GCA_903913355.1 uncultured Bacteroidota bacterium
CTTCCTGATGCGGTATCCGATGGTTTTCTTCACTCCCCAAAATTCCTGAACTCAGAATTCTTAAACTGTCCTTATGGTATAGTTATGTGTATTTTTAATACAATTATTATCCCTAAAGTGATTTTTTGCTGTTTAAAGACAGGCTTAGGGTTATCAATTGCGCTCCGGGCTGAAGCCCGGAGCTATTATTTGAACCGTTAATAAACGGGCATATTTTGACAAAAAATACTCTATTACAAACAGGGACCGATTGATAATTTGCCATTTATGTCGTTTATCAATGTTTATATTCATTTTGTCTGGTCAACTAAACTGAGAAAGCCATCCTTGGTAAAACCTTATCGTCAATTATTGTTTGATCATATGAAACAAAATGGAAGAGAGAAGGGAATACATATAGACAGGGTAAATGGATATGTGGATCATGTTCATTGTCTGGTATCACTCAAACCAGGTCAAAGTATAGATAATATTGCCAGACTTATCAAAGGAGAATCTACTCATTGGTTTAACCATATCTCAGGCATTCAGAATACTCCTTTACAATGGCAGAGCGAGTATTTTGCTATTTCGGTAAGTCCTTCCATTCTCAAAAATGTGCGATCTTATATCGACAGACAGGAACAACACCATTCTAAAACCGGTTATGAAAAAGAATATCAGGAATTAGTAAATCTTTTTCCCCAGTCAGATGATATCAATCACTCTCCATTCACGTATTAGGGTTGAATAACTCTAGCCCCAATCTTCAGATTGGGGAATAAAAAAATTAGGGTTTAATCTCATACCCGGGCTTCAGCCCGGAGTGCAATGGCAAGGCTTTTGAGTCCCATATATAACTTGAAAACCGTCCAAATAAGACGGTTTTCCAACAAGTTTCTCAATTAAAATTATTCATTAGTTACCATACACACTCAAAAACTTAATACGCATAATCTTGAGCTGCTCCCAGCTATAGCTGTTTTCGCTTAATTCTTCCTGGGCTACCTGTAATGAGGAGGTTTCACAACTTTTAAAATAGTCGATAATTTCTTCCTGGTCATATTCATCCAGCCATTCGTCAATTGCATAATCCAGGTTCAGCTTGGTGCCACTGGCGGCAATGGTTTCCATTTCCTCCAATAATTCATCCAATTTCAGGCTCTTATTTTTGGCAATGGTTTCCAGGGGTATTTTTTTATCTACATTCTGTATAATGTAAATCTTATTATTCCCTTTATTCGCCACACTCTTCATCACAAAATCATCCGGCTTCTCAATATTATTTTCTTCTACATATTTGGCAATCAGCTCTACAAAGGGTTTGCCGTATTTAATGGCTTTCCCTTTACTTACCCCCTGGCATTTTTCCATTTCTTCCAGTGTAGTAGGAAAAATAGTGGCCATATCCTGAAGTGAATTCTCGAGAAATATCACGAAGGGAGGAAGTGATTTCTTTTTGGCTTCTTTCTGCCGCAACTCTTTCAGCATAGTAAAAAGAGTTTCATCTGCTGCTGCACCTGTTTGAGCGGCAGTCTCTCCTTCATCATCATCAGCCATTGCATCTTCAAACAAATTATTCAAAACGATCTTGAAGGAAACCGGCTTCTTTAAAAATTTCTGCCCTTTCTCCGTTATTTTCAACAAACCATATTCTTCAATATCTTTTTTAATCAGGTTGTCCAGCAACATTTGTCTAACCAGACTATTCCAGAAATACACTTCTTTATCATTGCCCAATCCATAAACGGGTAAAGCATCATGTCGGTAAATACTGATCTGTGGAGTTAGTTTACCCATTACCACATTAACGATATAATCTGTAACAAATCGTTCATCCAAAGCTTGTATTACTTTGAGCACTTTTCCTACATCGTCTTTCGCTTCAATTCTTTCTTTGGGATGCTTGCAATTATCGCAGTTACCGCAATTGGGGGTATCCCATTCTTCCCCAAAATAGTGAAGCAATATTTTTCTTCTGCAAACCGCACTCTCGGCGTAGGCTACCGTTTCATCTATCAATTGTGCACCCACTTCTCTTTCACTTAATGGCTTATCACGCATCAGGTGTTCCAGTTTGGAAACATCTTTGTGTGAATAGTATAAAACGCATATCCCTTCCATTCCATCTCTTCCGGCTCTTCCGGTTTCCTGGTAATAATTTTCTATTGATTTTGGAATATTAAAATGGATGACAAACCGGATATCCGGTTTATCGATACCCATACCAAATGCAATGGTTGCTACAATTACCTGTACATCTTCATTTAAAAACTGGTCCTGCCTTTCTGCTCTTAATTTCTGATCCAGTCCGGCATGATAGGCTACGGCTTTAATATTATTTGCCACCAATAATTCGGCAAGCTCCTCTGTTGTTTTGCGGTTAAGGGTATAGATAATACCACTCTTGCCTTTATGACCGGTAATAAATTTTACAATATGCTTTACTGTATCCTCTTTCTTAATCTTGGGCTGGATCTCATAATAAAGATTGCTTCGGTTAAATGAGGATAGAAAAATATTCGGATCTCTTAATCCCAGGTTTTTGACAATATCACTTTTTACTTTTGGAGTAGCCGTTGCGGTTAAGGCAATCACCGGTATTTCCGGATTGATGATATCCATCATTTCTCTTAATCGTCTGTATTCCGGACGAAAATCATGTCCCCATTCAGAAATACAATGTGCTTCATCTACTGCAAAGAAAGAGATGGGCAGGTCGCTAAAATATTCCAGGTTCTCCTGTTTGGTTAACGTTTCAGGGGCAACATATAAGAGTTTGGTCTTACCGGTAGTCAGATCATCTTTTACCGCTTTAATCTGGCCTTTATTCAGTGAGGAGTTTAAAAAATGGGCTACTTCATCATTTTCACTGTATCCACGTACCAGGTCAACCTGGTTTTTCATCAAAGCAATCAGGGGAGAAACAATAATGGCGCAACCGGGCATAATCATAGCCGGAAGCTGGTAACACAAACTCTTTCCTCCGCCGGTAGGCATGATCACAAATGTGTCTTTGCCGTTAAGCAGGCTATTGATCGATTTTTCCTGCGTTCCTTTAAATTCCCTGAACCCGAAATATTTCTCTAAAGCTGCATAAATATCATAGCTATGCTGTGGACCTGCTTTTTTAGCTGATGGCTTAGTGACTGTATCAGTTTTACCGGTTTTTCCGGCAGATTTGGGGGCTGCTTTCTTAGTAATCGTTGCCATGTATCAAAATCAATTTTCATCCCGCCGGGCGGAACACCTTTCAGACAGATAATTTAGTTCATTTACCGGAATTATTCGCTTAAATATGTTAAGCGGCTGGGTTAAGAAAACGGCTCCGGCGTTAATAATTTAGGGTATTAGCCTTCATTTTTGGTTATTCTTTCAAAAGAAGGGTGACAAAGTTAACGAAGTATGGCCGCAATACCTTCAGTTTCAATGTAAAGTTTACCTTTGCAGGGCATGAATGAATCTATACAGCAAACCGCATTACGCACTATTCAGTTAGAAGCGCAATCTGTAGCGGGATTATCGGCTTTTATCGACGATTCCTTTGAGAAAGCCGTTTTGGCTATTCATACCACCAAAGGAAGGGTAGTAGTAAGTGGTATTGGCAAGAGTGCAATCGTAGCTCAAAAGATTGTGGCCACTTTCAATTCTACCGGCACCCCCTCTCTTTTTATGCATGCAGCAGATGCCATTCATGGCGACCTGGGTATGGTTCAAAAAGAAGATATCGTATTGATTATCAGTAAAAGCGGTGAAAGCCCCGAGATAAAAGTACTGGTTCCCCTGATCAAAAATTTCGGAAATACCCTGATCAGTATGGTGGGTAATACTGAAAGCTTTCTGGCAGCTGAAGGAGATATTCTTTTAAATACCACGGTAAGTAAAGAGGCTTGTCCCAATAACCTTGCCCCCACTAGCAGTACCACGGCTCAAATGGTAATGGGGGATATTTTAGCCGTTTGCCTAATGCAGTTGAATGGTTTCAGCGGACAGGATTTTGCCAAATACCACCCTGGCGGTAACCTGGGCAAGCGTTTATACCTGCGTGTTTCTGACCTATACACAGCCAATGAAAAGCCAAAAGTGCTACCCTCGGCTGGTTTAAAGGAAGTAATTGTAGAAATCACTAAAAAACGGCTAGGCGTAACGGCCGTTACGGATGAAAAGGGAAGCCTTACCGGCATTATTACTGATGGAGATTTAAGAAGAATGCTGGAAAAAAGCGATGATCTGGGTTCGGTTACTGCGCAGGATATTTTAACATCCCATCCTAAAACAATAGCCCCTTCTTTGCTGGCCGTAGAAGCTTTAGAAGTATTAAGGAAAAATGATATTAGTCAACTGGTGGTAGCCGAAAACGGTATTTACCTGGGCATTTTACATATACACGACCTGATAAGGGAAGGAATTGTGTAAACGCCTGATGTTAATCAGCTACTGGTCAAAATAAGCCTGTAATTTTGCAGCGCCAAACCACCTACTAAACGATTTGAATGCATGAAAAATAATCATCACTATGTAGCCATCATGGCCGGAGGAATTGGAAGCCGGTTTTGGCCCAAAAGTCGCACAGGTTATCCCAAACAGTTTCTGGACATACTCAATACCGGTAAATCTTTGATCAGGTGGACCTATGAAAGATATGCAGCTTTTATACCGGATGAAAATATCTATATCGTTACCTCTGCAGAATATAAGGATATCGTTAAAGAGCAATTGCCAGAGTTGAATCCGGATAATATTTTGGCGGAGCCCAGCAGAAAGAACACAGCGCCTTGTGTGGCGTATATTTCCTTTAAACTATTACAAAAAGATCCGGAAGCTTCCCTGATTGTGGCGCCCAGCGACCATATGATTCTGGATAATGAAAACTTCAGAAAGATCACTTTGCAGGCCCTGGATTTTGTGGGACATATTAAATCATTGGTTACCCTGGGTATTAAACCTACCCACCCCAATACCGGATATGGATATATACAACACGATGCAATGCCTGTTGCGGATGGTATTTATAAAGTGAAAACATTTACTGAGAAACCGAATATTGAGCTGGCGAAGACATTTATTTCCAGCGGCGATTTTTTATGGAATGCGGGCATATTTGTTTGGAAAGTAAAAAATGTAGTCAAGGCATTTGAACTCTACCAGCCCGAAATGTATGAGTTGTTTGATGGAGAGATGGAACATTTTAATACTCCCGGAGAAAAAGAAGCCATTGACAGGATCTATCCGCTTTGCACCAATGTATCTATCGATTTTGCCATTATGGAAAAAGCGGATAATGTATACATCATCCCCTCTTCATTTGGCTGGAGCGACCTGGGTACCTGGAACAGTGCCTATGATAATCTTGAAAAAGATTACCTGGGTAATGCCGTAGCCGGTGAAAATGTAATCGTGATTGATGCTACCAAATGCATGGTTTCTGCCCCGCATGATAAATTAGTGGTACTTCAGGGCCTGGACGATTTTATAATAGTGGATACTGATGATGTATTACTGATCTGTAAAAAAGAAAAAGAGCAGTCAATCAAGGAATACGTAGCGGAAGTAAAAAGGAATAAAGGAGATAAATACCTGTAATCACCGTCTTTTTGATTGGTGGATAATGGGATATTTTAGTAAAACAGATACCTGAATGAAAAATAAATAATAGCGGCAAGTAGCTTACTTGCCGCTATTATTTATCCGGCCATTGACTGATTCTGGGTGAATAATTATTATTTTTGCTGATTCACAAAGAGACGGATTTGATAACTGCACTAACTCATTAATGTATTGCACATGCTTCAAACAAGAACGCTCATAACTGGTACAGGAAGTTATATACCACCAAATATTAAAACCAACCGAGATTTCATCAACCAGCCTTTTTATGGTGAAGACCATGAGCGGATTGCCACCCCTGCCGGTGAGATCGTAGATAAATTCAAAGATATCACGGGTATTGAGGAGCGGAGGTATGCTGATAAGGATATGAACACATCTGATATGGCCATCATTGCGGCGAGACTGGCTATTGAAGATGCAAAACTGGATCCGGAAACTTTAGACCAGATTATTGTAGCACACAACTTCGGGAATGTGCTGGAGAATACAATACAGACCGATGCCTTACCTGCGCTTTCTTCGAGGGTAAAACAGGCATTGGGTATTCAGAATCCTGATTGTGTGGCGTATGATATATTATTCGGATGCCCGGGTTGGATACAGGGTGTGATACAATCAGATGCTTATATTAAAGCAGGTATTGCAAAAAAATGTCTGGTCATTGGTGCCGAGACCCTGAGTCGTGTAATTGATAAATATGATCGCGATAGCATGATCTTTAGTGATGGTGCCGGCGCTACCATTATAGAAGCAGTGCCTGCATCAGAAACCGAAAGCGGTATCCTGGCTACCAGTGTACAAAGCCACTGTATCAACGAAGCTTTTTACTTGCACTACGGCCAATCCAATTTGCCCGGTTCCGATCCCGATGTTCGTTATATGAAAATGAAGGGCCGCAAAGTATACGAATACGCCATCAAGAATGTACCCCTGGCTATGAAAGCCTGTCTGGATAAAGCAGGTCTACAGGTTTCCGATGTAAAAAAATTCTTTCTTCACCAGGCCAATGAAAAAATGGATGAGGGATTTGTAAAAGCGCTATACAAACTCTACGGCCTTAAAGATATTCCCACCGATATCATGCCCATGAGTATTCACAAATTCGGCAACAGCTCCGTAGCCACCATTCCCACACTATACGATATGGTAAAACACAGCCGCCTCAATAACCACGAAATGGAAAAAGGAGATATTGTGATGTTTGCTTCTGTAGGAGCGGGGATGAATATTAATGCGATTTGTTATAGGGTGTGAGGCAATTTGAAAATTTGAAAATTTGAAAATGTGGCAATTTGAAAATTATTGCCTTTGGATTAACCAATGATCAGGAGATGCAACCCCCATTTTCAAATTAACTAATTTTCAAATTTAATACCCCCTCACATTCCTCCCATCCACATAATTCAAAAATGCTTTATTCACTACCCTGTTTCCACCTGGGGTGGGGTAATTGCCTGTGAAGTACCAGTCACCGGTATTGGTGGGGCAACTGTCGTGGAGGTCTTCGATGGTTTGATAGATTACCTGTATGGGAATAGTAACGCCTGCCGGAGTAATCAGTTCGGCAATTTTATCTGATATTTCCTGGGTTGTAAAGGGTTTATAAATCTGTCTGACTACATTTTCTGTATGTAACTGATTCGTGCGTTGTAGTTCAGTGATCTTTTCATGGGCTTCTTTGAGAATATATTCCATATCTCTTTCTTTGAGCAGGGCAATGGCTGCACGGAATGCAATAAAATCGCCCAGTTTACTCATATCAATACCATAACAATCGGGGTAACGTATTTGTGGGGCAGAGGAAACCACGATGATTTTTTTGGGTTGCAGTCTGGATAGCATTCTAACAATACTTTCTTTCAGCGTAGTGCCCCTTACAATACTATCATCAATCACAACCAGGGTATCTTCATTTTTTTTGAC
>CAIWKU010000347.1 GCA_903913355.1 uncultured Bacteroidota bacterium
ATGATACAAATAATAGCTACTTAACTGCTTTCAATATGAATAAAATTAAACATCTTTTACTTTTTTCAGTTTTAGTTTTCTTAGCCTCTGTTTTAGATGCACAAACAGCAGGGCCTATGCATATTTTATCTATGGAAGAATATCAAAAGGCAAAAACATTTACGATTAAAGACCTGGATAATGACAGTTATGTAAAGATTGAAAATACATATGTACTTGACCGATATGAATCCAGAAAGCCCTATTTTATTACGGGTGATGATGGACAGAAAAAAAGAATAGATCTCTACCGCCTGCTCTTGAAAGACGGCATGCAGGATTTGGGCATGATGATCTTTTATACAACAGAAAAAGGGATACTATACAAAGCCTGTCTGCCAGATTTCAAAGCCCCTTCCAAAGTATGGGAGAAATATTTTGAGGACATTCATGCGATCGATAAAATAGAACCCAATTTTGTATTAAAGCTATCCTATATTCTTTCCAAAGAATTAGGCTTTCAATTATATAAATCCGCCAACCAGGGAAAAGACCTGAGTAAAGAAGCAGGCACCTATGGCAGTGATATCTGTTTCCCCGGAACTACGAAAGTATCTATGGCAGATGGCACCCAGAAATTACTCAGCCAGGTAAAACAGGGCGACCAAATCCTGACGGTTGATCCCAACACACATATTTCTACCCCGGTTCAGGTAAAAGAACTGGTTGCACACGAAGAAAAAAATTATGCTATCACCCAATTAATTTTATTATCTGCCATTGAAACCAATACCGCATCAGGAACAGATATCAATCTTTCCTGTAAGCAACTATCGGCAACCCCCAATCACCCGGTAATCACCAAAGAAGGTGAAAAGAAAATGGGCGATATAAAAGAAGGAGATGAAATACTTTGTGCAGATAAAGTAACCGGCATCTATCAAAAATATACAGTTTGGAATAAAATCGAACAAGCAGGTGGCCTCCAAAAAGTCTATAATATCGTAACCAATGGCGGCAATACTTTTATTATGAACGAAGTCATGGTGTTGCAGAAGGCAATTAAGAATTAATATTTAATAATTGTTTTTGGGTTTACACGAAAAAAGTGTCATTATTCCTTATGACACTTTTTTATTAATTACAACTATCTCGGGAAAATCTATTACCAGCGATGCGGAAATGCTGATCCGAAAAATGATTCCTTTAATATTTTTACTTGTTAATTATTAATTGCTTCTCACCCCTACTGCAATTCTCGAATCAGCTGTTCCATAATATAAGAACCATTTATTGTGGAAATTGGCAAGCCCTTCTAAAAAGCAAACCTGGTTAACCTGCCCGGTAAATTCATAGGGCTTATCTGGCTTGATAAAATAATTATCCAGCCGTTTAATAACCTTTGTAGGATCGGTCTTGTCGATGAGTACCTGTCCTGCCGCATAAGTACCTTCCGCTAAGCTGGTATCTCCTATTGACCTGATATTTCTGCTATTGTAAATCAAAACAATTCCCTGATCGGTGTACATCGCCGGTGGACCGGATTCTACGAGGTCACTGTCAAATTTACCATCACGGGTAGCGATTACAATTTTAAGATCGGGCATATTCAACGCTTCGTTTTTTAAGGGGAAGGATGGCTTTTCTCCTTTTTGCATTTCAACAGGTTTCCAATGAACCAGATCATAAGATGTAGCCGCCCAGATAAATACGTCTCCCCAATACATCCAGTATTTTCCATTTACTTTTTTGGCAATTACTTTCCCATTTTTGTATTGAGAAACGATACTGCCAGACTTAGACCATTTATCAATATATTTTCCTTTATTGGCTTCAGCAAATGCAGGTCCCTTTTTGGTCCAGTGCACCAGGTCTTTGGAAGTGGCTACCAGTAAACGGGCAATTTTTCCGTCAAAAGCAGTATAGGTCATATAATAAATACCCTGTTCATCTTCAACGATCCTGGGGTCTTCACATCCACCCTGCCACTCGTATTTTTTGTAGTTATCATTATCAGGAAATAGAACGGGACTGCTATTTCGTGTAAAATGAAGTCCGTCTGTACTAATGGCCAATCCGATTCTGGACGTGCCGCCAGGTAATCCGATCTTATCCTGTGCCCTGTACAGCATATATACTTTATTATCGCGAACCACGATTGCCGGATTAAATACATCTTTCTCTTCCCACAAAACATTTTTTTTCCAAATGGGATCATTGAATACGCCGGTACCCGGGCCCAATATCGGATTCACACTATCCGCTTTTTCAAAGGAAAGCAAGGCCCAATCAGTAGTATCCTTTACCTGGGGTTGTTTTGAACTACAAGCCAGAAAACTGATTACCAAAAAACAATAGAAAATTTGCTTTTGTATACGCATGTGTAAGAGATTGAACCAAACCTCAATTAATTATTGTAGAAAATAAAATCAGGTTAACCCAGGAATTATTTATTCATCGCATACTCAATACCCCCAAGCAAATGCTGCAGGTATAAAGGATCTGAATAGGATTCGTCAGTATGTCCCATTTCAGTATAAAAAGCTCGTCCGCCATCAAAATCATGGTACCAGGCCATTGGATGGAAATCACCGTTGTTCCCACCTGTGTAAGATTTTTCATCGATGGTAATCAACACATGTAAGCCTTCCTGTATGTTTTTGAAATTATACCATTCATCAAACCGTTTCCATACCAGGGGCAGGTGTTTGGTAGAAATATGGGTAGGGTCAGTAATATTCAATACCGCTTCCTGTTGTTTGGGGTGATTTTTAAAATAAGCCCCTACCAATCGGTTATACCAGGGCCAATCGTACTCGGTATCTGTTGCCGCATGCACGCCAACAAAACCACCTCCTTTCTGAATATATTTCTCAAATGCTTTTTGCTCCTGATCGTTTAGTACATTACCGGTAGTACTCAAAAAAATCACGGCATCATATTTTTTCAAAGTCTTTTTAACAAAGAAAGAAGAATCCGTAGTGGTATCTACCGCAAAATTATTTTCCATGCCCAGCTTTTGTATGGCTGCTATACCGGCAGGGATAGAAGCATGATGAAAACCTCTTGTTTTTGAGAAAACCAATACCCGTTTATTAGTAGAATGCATCATAAATCCGGATACCAGGATCAACAGGACAAAGCAGACAGCAATAGAACTTATTTTTTTCATATGGCAATTTTGAACCGAGTGTTTATAAATTAGCTAAATTGAAACGCTAAATCTCAGGTTAAATCTAACAAAAGAAAACTAAACCGCCACCTGCTATATGAAAACAAATACACGTTTCCTGCTTTCCTCTATGATGTTTCTGGAATATTTTATATGGGGAGCCTGGTATGTGACCATGGGAACATATATGGTATCTAATTTACATGCAACAGGACTTGAGATTGGTGCTACCTATAGTGCATTGGCGATTGCAACAATGATCTCCCCGTTTTTTGTGGGATTGATTGCTGACCGTTTTTTCGCTGCCCAACGGATTATGGGGGTATTACATCTGATAGGTGCATTATTACTTTTTCTGGCAACACGTATAGAGCATAGCAACACATTTTATTGGGTAATCCTATCCTATTCATTGCTATATATGCCAACCATTGCTTTAAGCAATAGCGTGGCTTTCTCACAAATGACCGATCCGGGAAAACAATTCCCCTGGATCAGGGTGTTTGGAACCCTTGGCTGGATTGTTGCCGGTGTATTAATCGGGCAGTTGGGTATAGAAAAAAACAGTTCTACTTTTTATATGGCGGCAACCGTATCAGCAGGTTTGGGCTTATTAAGTTTTGTGTTACCCAATACGCCTCCTAAAGCACAAAGTGCCGATGCTTCAAAAGCATTGGGTACAGAAGCGTTTGTATTGTTCAAAGAACGCCCTTACCTGATTTTCTTTATTGCGGCTATTTTAGTTTGTATTCCATTGTCATTTTATTATGGCTTTGCCAATCCATTCCTGAATGAAATCCATTTTTCCAATGCGGCCAGTAAAATGACATTGGGCCAGGTATCCGAAGCCCTATTTATACTAGCCATTCCATTTTTATTTAATCGTATCGGCGTCAAGAAAATGTTACTCATGGGCATGACCGCCTGGATCTTACGCTATATCTGCTTTGCCTATGGAAATGCAGAAGCAGGAAGCTGGATGCTATATGCCGGTATCATTTTACATGGCATTTGTTATGATTTCTTTTTTGTAACCGGTTATATGTATACCGAGAAAAAAGCGGGAGAAAAAATAAAGAATGCCGCCCAGGGTCTCTTTACTTTTGCCACGTACGGAGTGGGCATGTTCATCGGCACCTGGTTCTCAGGCTATATTGTTGATAAAAACCAAACCGGCGATACCCATAACTGGCAAAATATCTGGTACGTACCCGCTTATATTGCATTAGGCGTACTTATCTATTTCATCCTTTTCTTCAAAGAAAAAAAAGAAAAGCATTTGATCATTAATAATGAATAGCAAACAAAATTCTAAGACCAAAAGCCAACGGCCAACAGCCAATAACAAATACCCACTGTTTAAACAACCCACTATGAAAAGAATCGCCATGCTCGGCTCCGGATTTATCGGACGTTTTTATGCAGACTCATTACAAGGATATAGAAGCAGGGATAAAGTAACTACTATCTATTCCCGAAGAGAAGAGAGTGCCAAAAAATTTGCAGAAGATTATCATTGTTCACACTGGACAACAAATATGGAAGAGGCAATTGCCAGTGCCGATGTAGATATCGTATGTATTGCATTACCCAATAACCTGCATGAAGCAGCTGTATTACTATGTTGTAAACATAAGAAAGCAGTTATGACCACAAAACCACTTGGCAGGAATGCAGAGGAGGCCAAACGAATGCTACTGGCTGTGGAAGAAGCTGGTATTTTTAATGGATACCTCGAAGACCTTGTGTATACACCCAAATTCATCAAAGCCAACGAAAGTGTAAAAAATGGCGCATTGGGTAGAATACTCTGGGCCAAATCAAGAGAAACCCATCCTGGTCCGCATAGCGACTGGTTCTGGGATATAGAGCAGGCAGGTGGAGGATGTATATTAGACCTGGGCTGCCATTGTGTGGAAATTACCAGGAGCTATATTGGAAAAGATATCAAACCGGTAGAAGTGATGTGTTGGGCAGACACACAGGTAAAACCCATAGATGCAGAAGATCATGCAATTGGTCTGGTGAAATATGAGAATGGAGCAATTGGTCAATTTGAAGTCAGCTGGACCTTTCGCGGCGGATTGGATCTGCGCGATGAAGTAATGGGCACAGAAGGAACCATCTGGATCAATAGTTTTTTACGCACAGGATTCGATATGTTTACTACGGGTAAAGGCGCTGATTATGTTGCTGAAAAAGCGGAGAGTAATACAGGCTGGCTATTCCCGGTAGGAGATGAATTAAATGAATTGGGCTATAACCATATGTTTATGGATATGTTCAATGCCATGGAAAAAGGAGAAGCGCCGAAAGAAACATTTTATGATGGCTATGTAGTAAACGCTATTCTGGATGCCGCATATCGCTCAGCAAAAACAAAATTCTGGGAGCCTGTACAATTGGAAATATGGAGAGGAAAAACCGGACTAAGTAAAGAAAGTCATTTAGTAGAATACGATACAGATCATTACCTTGTAAAGGAAGAGATGACCCATTATGGGGCCAGGAAGCTGATATTGAAAAACAAACAAACCGGAAAGATAATTGAGCAGATACTTCCCTCCTAAGAAAATATCGAATATCGAACAAGGAATGTTGAATGATGAGATTACTATTGTAAAAACAATCATGAATACTTAATTACCTTTTCATTCTATATTCCTTGTTCGATATTCGATATTCAACTCCTTTTTTATGTCAAAACAACAATTTCTTCTCATCGCCTTACTGTTTTTACTAGCTTCTTGTCGTTTTTCTTCTGACAAAACCGAATGGCGGGTATATGGGGGTAATAAAGGGGCCACACATTATTCAACGCTTACTGAAATAGACAGTTCCAATGTATCGCAACTACAGGTTGCCTGGGAATATCATACGGGGGATGCGGAAAATAAAACACAGATACAGGTAAATCCTATTATTGTGGATGGGGTGCTTTATGGTGTTTCTCCCAAATTAAAACTGTTTGCGATTGATGCTGCCACTGGAAAAGAAAAATGGGTGTATAATCCGGTTGATACAACTAATAAGGCGAAAGGTTATTTTTCAATGAATGTTTCCAGAGGAGTAACTTATTTCAGTAACCAGGGAAAGGACCCGCGTATATTTTATGCAGCGGCCTCCAACCTGATTTGTGTGGATGCGATTACAGGAAAACCTGTAGCATCTTTTGCAGATAGTGGTAAGCTGGATTTACATAATGATCTGGGAAGGGATGTAAAAGATTTATATGTTGCCTGTACCACTCCGGGTATTATTTATAAAGACCTGATCATTATCGGAACCCGTGTTGCGGAAGAAGCCGCAGCTGCTCCGGGTTATATCAGGGCTTACAATGTGTATACCGGTAAACTGCAATGGATTTTTCATACCATACCACATCCCAATGAAGAAGGGTATAACAGTTGGGATGATCCCAATGCCTACCAGCATATAGGTGGTGCCAATGCCTGGGCAGGCTTTAGTATGGATGAAGAGAAAGGAATTGTATTTGCGCCCATCGGTTCTGCCAGTTATGATTTTTATGGGGGTAAAAGAACAGGTAATGATCTGTTTGCCAATTCTGTACTGGCATTAGATGCTGCTACAGGAAAAAGAATATGGCATTACCAGACAGTGCATCATGATATGTGGGACAGAGATCTACCTACTGCACCTGTTTTAGTAAATATCACTAAGGATGGAAAAAAGATGGATGCTATCGCGCAGGTAACCAAATCAGGTTTTATATTTCTGCTCAACAGGGCTACCGGAAAACCGGTATACCCAATCAAAGAAACGCCGGTACCCACCGAAACAGATTTACTGGGAGAAAAACCATCCGCCACACAACCCATACCTGATTTTCCAAAACCATTTGTAAGACAGCTTTTCACCGAAAAAGAGTTAAACCATATTGTTCCGGATTCTTCTTACCAGGATATTAAAAAAAGATGGCTCGCCACCAAACACGATTATCTTTTTACGCCAC
Organism: uncultured Bacteroidota bacterium; assembly: GCA_903913355.1. GTDB lineage: Bacteria > Bacteroidota > Bacteroidia > Chitinophagales > Chitinophagaceae > Sediminibacterium. Next base: position 7,125 of record CAIWKU010000347.1, read on the forward strand.
CTTCCAAACAGGGAACAATCATCTTTCCGGGATTTGATGGTGGCGCTGAATGGGGTGGCCCCTCTTTTGACCCTACATCGGGTATCCTATATGTAAATGCCAGTGAAATGGCCTGGATATTAACGATGGTGGATGTAAAGAAAAATGCAGGGAATACCGTTGAAAAAAATATTGATGCGGGTAAACGATTATATACAACTACCTGCATGGCCTGTCACGGACCCGCATTACAGGGATCCGGCAATAACCCAAGCCTGATCAATGTTCGTTCAAAATATTCCGAATCCCAATTCAAAGACCTACTCAGTGCGGGCAGAAGAATGATGCCGGCATTCAAACAATTAAGCGAAAATGAAAAAGAGGCGCTCGCTTCATTTGTACTAGATAGTAAATCTATTCAGGAAAAGAAATTCATTGCCCCTCCCAAAATAACAGACCCATATTATACAATGCCTTATTCCGCCACGGGCTATAATAAATTTTTAACCAAAGAAGGCTATCCTGCCATAGATACTCCCTGGGGAAGTCTAACTGCGATTAACCTGAACACCGGTCAGCTTGAATGGAAAACAACCCTGGGTGATTATCCTGAACTAAAAGCCAAAGGAATACATAGCGGTACAGAAAATTATGGAGGATCAGTAGTTACTGCGGGCGGACTACTATTCATAGCTGCCACCAGCGACAAAAAAATTCGCGCCTTCAATAAAAGAACAGGAAAGCTACTATGGGAATATGAACTACCCGCTTCCGGTTTCGCCACTCCATCTACTTATGAAAAAAACGGACATCAATACATAGTCATCGCCTGCGGCGGGGGAAAATTAGGTAAACCATCGGGAGATAGTTATATAGCATTCAAGTTAAAAGGCAATTAATAATTTTAACGCCATTGCTGGTGTTTTTTTTACGCCATTGCTGGTGTTATCACCAGCAATTTTACGCCTTTGTTGGTGTTATCACCAACATTTACGCCTTTGCTGGTGTTATCACCAGCAATTCTGACGACAGCTATACAATTATTCTACACGTTTCCCTTCTTCAATTCCTCCACAGCAAAACCCGCGGCCCTGGCAGTTAGGGCCATATAAGTTAATGAGGGATTCTGACAGGCAGAAGATACCATACAGGCTCCATCGGTTACGAATACATTTTTAGCATCCCATACCTGGTTATTACTATTCAGTACCGATGTCTTTGGATCTTTACCCATTCTGGCGGTACCCATTTCGTGAATGCCCTGACCTATTGAATATTCGGTATGCCATTCTTTTACATTCTTCACACCTGATGATTCAAGCATTGCCTTCAACTCTTCTACCATGGCTATCCGCATTTTCTTTTCATTGTCTTTCAATTCACAATCCATGGATAATACGGGTAGTCCCCATTTATCCTTCTTCACTTTATCCAGCGTGATCTTGTTTTCATGATAAGGTAATATTTCTCCAAACCCGGTCCCGCCAATCGTCCAGCCACCTGGTTCTGTCAATGCTTCTTTGAAACCTGCACCAATACTTAATTCCGCTACATCCCTGTTCCATCCTGTTCTGCTGGCGCCGCCCTGGTATCCAAATCCCCGAAGGAAATCTCTTTTATCATTTCCAATGTTTACAAAACGGGGAATGTAAAAACCATTGGCCCTTCTGCCATAATAATAACTGTCTTCATAACCATCCACCGTTCCCGATGCACCAAGGTTATAGTGATGATCCATTACATTATGTCCCAGTTCACCACTACTACTACCCAATCCACCCGGCCAGATATCG
>CAIWKU010000348.1 GCA_903913355.1 uncultured Bacteroidota bacterium
CCCCAAGATAAACAAACTTCCTACGATAGCCGGTATCACCAGGTTTATTATCCAGATACCCGCCGCAGTTGCTACGATGCCTACCGTGTTGGAGCTTAACAAACCAAATAACTGGATACCCAGTTTTCCCCTGAATCCCAGCTCGGCCAAGGCAACCGTAGGTATAATGGCCAATATCAATAGCATAACGCATACCAATCCTGCAGCATCTGTCCAGAATATCGCTACACCAAATACCTGAAGTAACAATATATACTGAGATACAAATACAATATAACGGCAGGCAGAAAGAAATAAAATTTTCGTTAATTCTTTCCAATGCAATTCTTCCAGCTTCTCAACAAAAAATTTATACCTGGCTAAAATTGGAATTCTCTCCAGCAAATGAATCATCCAGGGCATTTTGTAATAGAGTAGCAGATAGATAACCAATCCCAATGCCACTCCATAAGTTAGTATATCCAGCCAGGGTCCGGATAATGCATCCCAATGATGCGTTGCATCGAGTATATGTACACGAAGAAATATTAGGGCAATGAGTCCTAGTAGTAGCGTAACCACGGTCTGACTAATACCCGCCACAAATGATAAAAATATGCCCCTGATTCTGTTACCTTCTTGCAGAAAGATGGCCCTCCCGGCAGGCTCCCCTATTCTGTTGATGGTATTGAAGGCCAATGCCTGTCCGGAAAAAATAGCCCGAAGAGCCATCAGAAAAGATATTTTCTCAATGCTCCTGACCAGCAACTGCCATTTAAGGGCTTCGAAGCCCCAGTTTACAAACATGAGGGCCATCATCAATACTAATTTCCATGCTTGTGGTCCGGAAAATGCGGAGCGGATCATTAACCAGGATGTATGAACATCCGACTGTTTTTGTATTTGCCGATAAATTGAGTAGGTTAACCATACAAAAAGAATGGGGCCGACAAAATAGTTCAGGAATATTTTCAGTTTCTTATTCAGGATGGTGGTTTATTCTGGTACAAAGAACGGTGTTACGGGTGAGATAGAAAAGTGGCAGTGTTGAATGGCAAAGAGTTGATTTGGACGTTTTGTTAAATTTGAACAACGTATTTTCACCAAGTAATGAAGAAAGATGAGATCATTCTCGGCATTGACCCTGGCACCCAATTAATGGGTTTTGCACTGTTGCGTATTCATAATCAGGTACCCCAGGTGATTTTAATGGATGTGTTAAAACTAGCAAAAGAAAAAGATATCTATGCCCGGTTAGATATGATCCATTCCAAAGTAGCTGAGTTGATCAAAATATATAAACCAGCTACATTCGCCATTGAAGCCCCGTTTTTTGGTAAGAATGTGCAAAGTATGCTGAAACTGGGAAGGGCACAAGGTGTAGCGATTGCGGCCGCCATGCAGGCGAAAATTACGGTAACAGAGTACTCTCCTAAAAAAGTAAAACAATCCATCACCGGTAATGGTAATGCCGATAAGGACCAGGTATGGAAAATGCTACAACGTATTTTACAAATTGAAGAGAAACCACAGTATTTCGATGCCACCGATGCATTGGCTGTGGCCTTATGCCATCACTACCAAAGCACTTCACCACTGGGCGCCACTGTAAAAGGCCTAAAAGGATGGGATGATTTTATTGCCAAAAATCCATCTCGTATTAAGAATAAGTAAGTGATAAGTAATTGGTAACGTATTGTGCTATGTAAACTATTTATACATAGCGCAATAGCTTAGTTACTAAATGAAAATTTAGGAGCTACCATTTCCTATGTTATACATTTTGTACAGATCTGGGTTATTGTAATTAGCATATAACCGTCATGTAATAGTGATGTAACAGTCATGTAACACTGATCATCCTTCGTTGCAACGCTGATCATCCTTCGTTGCAATTCTGTGCTTGTTTCGATGTTCCTGCGTTGATCTTTCGTTCATCCTTCGTTCATCTTTCGTTTTCTTTTGTTTAAATAGGCTCTTTTCAACCAGTACAGCAGCCCCTTAGAATATAGTTTAAGGGTACAGGAAGGGAGTATTGTAAAATACAAAAAATCAGAAATTATCTAAAAAAATGGAAGAAAAATAATTTACAACGCGTATTTACTTTCAGCAATTTATATGCCATCCTCCGGAAAATACTGGCACAATTCAATCCAGGTTTCTTTGCCTGCCCTACTAATTCTTTCAAGCGGGTGTTCCCTATTTGTCCTTCAATAAGTAGGGGGGCTAAAGGTTTTCTATGGTAGTAAAAGCGAGAACGCCTTCTTGGTAGGCGGGCAAGCAAAGATTCGAAAGAAATAATGAAATACGAATAGGCAAACCAATAGTAGGTTTTTTCAATAGCACAACATATTAGTAGGTAATAAGTATACGTGCTATTTTTTTGAATTTTGACTTAGGAAATCAAAGTAAAGAAACAATCGCGTTTTGCACTTGTTTGAATTCTTCAATTGATAATTTGAGTTTGGGGCGGGTAAAATTGAGGTCATCGGCTGAATTGATTGGTATCAGGTGAAGATGAGCATGGGGCACTTCTAATCCGGCAACACTGATGCCACAACGGTTGCAGGGAAAAGCTTTTTCGATGGCTTGGGCAATGGGTTTGGAAAATAAAAGAATCTCTGAGAGATAGTCATCACTCAAATCAAAAAAAATATCCGTTTCTATTTTGGGTACTACCAATACATGTCCCTTTACCATGGGAAATATATCCAGGAAAGCATAAAATTTTTTATTCTCTGCAATTTTATAAGAAGGTATTTCTCCGGCAATGATTTTTGAGAATAGGGTCATGGTAAAATAATTGTAAGGGAAAATTGAGAAATTTCAGGCTAAGTACAAAAAAGAATGCGCTAACCAGGGTTAACGCATTCTTTTTCTTATTGGAGAATGATTTGGGTTATACGGTAATTTCTTCCACCCTGAATTTCATAACACCATTGGGTGCCTGAATTTCAGCCACTTCGCCTTTTACTTTTCCCATCAGCCCTTTACCAATTGGGGAGCCTGCAGAGATTTTTCCCAGTTTCAGGTCGGCTTCTTTTTCGCCCACTATCTGGTAAGTAACGGTTTTTTTCGTAGCCATATTGGTAATGGTTACTTTGGTAAGTATGGTTACTTTGCTGGTATCAATGGAATTGGTGTCCACAATTTTGGCATTGGCAATCACCCCTTCCAATTGTTTGATTTTGGCTTCAAGCATTCCCTGGGCTTCTTTGGCAGCATCGTATTCGGCATTTTCCTTCAAATCACCTTTTTCGCGAGCCTCGGCTATGGCACGTGAAGAAGCCGGACGATCCACAGATTTCATCTTATGCAACTCTTCCCGCATTTTCTCAAATGTCTCTTTTGTAACATACATATTAGCATCACTCATAATCAATCGGTTTAAAAGAGGTAAAAAAAATACAACGCCACATTTGATTGCAGCGTTGCAGTCGGTAAAAATAAAAAATCTTTCCCAATCGGCGTAAGAATAGCTGGATAGTAGAAAAATAATTTGGAGATATAAAATAACGTTCTATATTTGTAGTGTACTATTACACTAATACACCGTTTATGATAGAATTGCACAATATTACCTTCGGATACTCAAAAAAACAGGGTTTATATTCTAATCTCAACTTACGGTTAGAAAAAAATTTCACTTATGGCTTACTTGGAAAGAATGGTGCGGGTAAATCAACATTATTAAAGTTGATGGCCGGTCTTGTGTTCCCAAACTCAGGAAAGATTAGTGTGATGGGTCAAAATCCGGCTAAAAAAAGTCCGGATTTTCTAGAAAATCTATTTTTTATTCCAGAAGTAGTAGATACACCTGAAATGGATGTACTGGATTTTGGGGATGATTATGCCCCATTCTATCCTCGGTTTGATAAGGAACTGTTTCTGCAATTACTTAATCAATTAGAAGTACCCTTAAAAAACCTGAAAGAACTAAGTTATGGCCAAAGAAAGAAAACATGGATTGCATTGGGTATCGCCAGCAATACAAATTTGCTATTGCTGGATGAGCCAACAAATGGTCTGGATATTCCTTCTAAACGACAGTTTAGAAAAATAATGGCTTCCTGCATTAATGAGGACCGATGTATTATCATCAGCACGCACCAGATTCGTGATCTTGATAGTCTTATTGACAGGATTTTAATTTTAGATGAAGGTGAATTGGTGATTAATGCTGGACTTGAAACAATTGCCCATAAATTAAGTTTTCAAAAATTTGATTCAGAAGAAGCAGCTGACCATTGCCTTTACGCTGAAAGCTCGATGGGCGGAACATACGGTTTACTGGAAAACAACGGAGATGAAAAATGGGGAAATATTGATATTGAATTGTTTTTTAATGCCAGTATAGCCCATAAAAAATATATGCAAAATCTATTCAGCTCAAAATAATATCCAATGGCAGTTTTAAATAGAAAAAATCGCTTTAGCTTATTGTTCCGAAAATTTTGGAGAGAAAATCGAAAGAATTATTTACTCTATTCTCTAGGTTTTTTCAGTATTATCTTTTTGATTTATGGCTATAGTATACTTAATTCATTGCATGACACGTTTCCAAAATTAATACAACTCACAACTTTTTCTGTTGGTTTACTATTAGGGGGCACTTTATTTGCAGC
>CAIWKU010000349.1 GCA_903913355.1 uncultured Bacteroidota bacterium
ATTTGTTATAATGGATATATCACGCAATTCCGGAGTAAATAGTTCATTCCAGGCTTTAATTACTCTGCTATCAAAGATTGGGTATATTTTAGGGTTCAATATCATCAACACTTTAGATGTACCAACCATGTGGTTATTGGTTATTAAAGCAAGGGTTTTGAATAGCTCTTTTTCTTCGTGATCCTCACATTTTCCACTTCTCGCCCTTTTTGCCAAATTGAATAGTCGTATAAAATTAATTTCTGAGATTTTATCTACTAAATAAAAAGGCGTTATCATTGTTGGCATCCAGGCATATACAGTTTGAATTAGTCTGATAAGGTCTTCTTCGTTTCTAAGTGGGCTGTTTTTCACTGCTATAAAATCAGGCCCTTCTAATTTACTCAATTCCCTGTCTGCTTCTAAGCTCGTTTTAAATCCCGCAGACCTTAATATATAATTATACATAGATTCGCTTTATTTATTACTCACCTTAATAAGCTTCTCTAAAATCCTAACCATCGCGAAAGTATCTAACCCACAATATTCCAATAGGGCTTCTCGGGTGGCTTTTATTTTTTCGGCATCTATTTCGTCACGCAGATTAAAGAATGCTGCACTTGCATCGCCTCCATTTCCAATAACCAACTCATCATACTTTAATTCCGGTACCAGTGCCGGCAATACTAACTTAATTGTGTAGCGCCCTTGCATTTCCGGTAAACGATAATGCTTTTTATGAAAGGGAGACATCAAATCAACAATACGTTCTAATACACTATTAATGGCATCTTTGTATTGCGGGTATTCTCTTAGCAATTCTTTTAAACGAAGGCCCTCAAAAGTTTTGTTGTACACCAACACGGTTCCTTCTGCTCCCAATACCTGTAGTAGGCTTTTTAAAAACTCTTCGGTTGATGTTCCAACTCTTTCTGCCAGGTATTCATAATGCTCGGGCTCTGCTCCGGGGCTTTGTTGAAGATGGACCGAGTATTGAAAACAAATTTGGCGGTATGGCCAATGGCCATCAAACTCGGGCACAGCTGTCATCCATGATTCAAAATCCATGTGGCATATAGGATATTCCAACTGATCGAGAAATGCTGCAATACCTTCTTTGTTAATGTATGGCTCACCATAATCTGATTCCTCCACTTCTAGGCCATCGAAACAAAAACCCTGAAAATCGCATGGGTAGGGCTTATTGCATTGATCACCCACCTCAATGGCCGGCATATCCGTTTTGTTTTGCAGCATAATTTTTAATTGCGAAGCCTGGTTGTTAATATACTCCTGCAATTCGAGAACAGATGCCAATACCGATTCGGGGGTAAACAATTGGTTAATGTCTAATGCTCCTCTTCTTATATAGCCATTGTTCAAATGCACAATACTAAAATCTTTCAATTCCAACCCAGCATGGGTAATCACATAATACTGAAAAGCCGCATCGGGCAGTTGTTCGGGCTTTACTTTGGTGGTACTTTTTACTTCATAGGCATACCAGTGCCCGCCCCTTTGCACCAATATATCCACCGCACATAGCAACCCCTCATACTGAAAGGCTGCTTCATAGATAACTTTTTTTCCGGCTGCTATATATTTTGCAGTATCGGCAACAGATTG
>CAIWKU010000350.1 GCA_903913355.1 uncultured Bacteroidota bacterium
ATTGATCACTTCTCTTTCCCGGAACGTATAAAAGAAAGGCGTAAAAGCACCCAGATCCATAGCCATTGCTCCTACCCATAATTCATGTGATGCAATTCGGGTTAGTTCACTCATGAGGATCCTGATTACCTGTGCCCTTTCTGGCACTTCAATCTGCATACCTTTTTCTACACATAAAGCACAGGCAAGATTATTGATATGGGCAGACAGATAATCCATTCGACTGGTAACATAGATAAACTGGCGGTAAGTAAGGTTCTCACACATTTTTTCTATGGACCGATGAATATATCCCAGATGGGGTTCGATTTTTTTGATGGTCTCACCATTCAAAGTGATCACCAGATGTAATACACCATGGGTGGCAGGGTGCTGAGGCCCCACATTGATTACCAACTCTCCTTCATTTCCATTGGAATTGAGTTGGGTGGTATCTTTGATAATTTCCGTTTGGGTATACATCCTCTCTGCTATAATTTAATCATATTAATAGGGTCCTCGAAATCTTTTCGCAAAGGATATCCTTCAAAATCATCTGTGAGTATTAATTTCCGCAGATCAGGATGATGGAGAAACTGCACACCAAATAATTCAAATACTTCTCTTTCATGAAACTCTGCTGTACGCCAGATATCTGATACGGTTTCTATTTGAGGTGCCGTACGATTCATATCCGTTTTTATGACAATGGAGTGCCTGTATTTTGTGGAAGTGAGATGATACACCATAGTAAGATGCGTTTTCCAGTCAATACAGGTTAAGCAAAATAAATAATCAAGCTGCAAATCAGCATTCTTTAATTTCTCTGCCAGCAAACGCCAGCTCAAAGGATTGATGATTATATTCAGCCATTCGCCAGTTTCATTGAACTTAGCTTCAGGCTCCTGTGAAATGATATACTCTTTTATCTCTTCGTTCTGCATATAATGTCCAGACTATTGTGTATCAGCCTGCCTGAGTTGATCCCGGGTCAGTCCACTTTTAATTTTTTCCTGTAAAGTGATCAATGCGTGTAGTAAAGCTTCGGGTCTTGGCGGGCAACCTGGGATATACACATCTACGGGTATCACATGATCTGCTCCTTTTACTACGGAATAGGTATTATAGAAAAAAGGGCCACCACTTATTGCACAGGCACCCATGGCAATTACATATTTCGGATCAGCCATCTGATCATATAATCTTTTGAGTACCGGGGCCATTTTATTGACAATAGTTCCGGCAATGATAATAACATCTGCCTGACGGGGTGTTGCCCGGGCCACTTCAAAACCGAAACGGGAAAAATCATATTTGGAAGAAGCCACCGACATCATTTCAATACCGCAGCAACTCGTCGCAAATGTGAGAGGCCATAATGAGTTGGAGCGAGCCCAGTTTACAATATCTTCAAAAGTGCTAACAATAATCCCACCTCCCGGAACAGGAACCACCTGACCTGGAAACTCTTTATTGTTCTCTACGATTTCTTCCCTCAACTCCATGTTAATGCTCCTTTTTTATGTGCGTATAAGAAACCCATGAATAATATAAAGATGAAC
>CAIWKU010000351.1 GCA_903913355.1 uncultured Bacteroidota bacterium
CAGAATCATTTTCTAAAAGAAGATGAAATTATCGGCTATTTGCGTATGGAGATCCGTGATCTGAATAAATTACTGGCCCAGGATTCGGTTGAAAATAGTGATCCTTTTAAAGAGGTAAAAAAGAAGCAAAAAAAGTTACGTGTTGAATTAGAAAAAACAGAGCAAAGCTTCACAAAACTCAAATACGAATTCAATAATTACGTAAGTGATGGCGTATAATTAACCTGTTTGGGTTTATAATTAATCAGTGTTAATTGATCAGGTTCTCCAGCTTTTTTTCATCCAGAATCAGAATGGCACCATCTCTGATTTCAATCAATTTTTCTGATTTAAAATCACTTAATGTTCTGATGAGTGATTCTGTAGCTGTTCCTGCAATAGTGGCAAGATTTTCGCGACTAACATCAATAGAAAATCCAGGCTTTCTTTCTGCATTATATTTTCTAAAAATCAATAATAAAGAATCAGCTACTTTTTTACGAAGCGAATTATAGGCGAGCGCCAGTAAGTGGGTTTCCTTTTCTGAGATATTTTTTGCCAGTAGCTGAATAAATTTGCGGCTTACTTCCGGACTATTACTAATCAACGATTCAAATTCTTCTTTAGGAATTACCGCCAATTCTGTTTCTTCGATAGCTTCAGCAGTTTCTTTATAATTGGTGTTTTCGAGCAGGGCAATATGGCCTAAGAAATCCCCCTGATTATATAAACCGGTAACCAACTCTTTGCGATCATCATTGATTTTATAAGTCTTTACTTTCCCTTTCAATAAATAAAATAAACAGTTAGGCCGGTTGGTTTCGGAGTAAATCGTTTGCTTTTTCTTGTATAGATTGGTATTTCTGTCGCTGGCCAGTTCTGCTAACAAGTCTTTTCCGCTACTGGCTTGAACCAATTTTCCAAATCCCTGCAATCCTTCTGTAAACACTTCCTTTAAAAGATCCACTTTTTTTAACCTGCTCTCAACTGCATTCATCAATTCGGTACCGTCAAAAGGTTTGGTGATATAATCATCTGCCCCCAATTCCATTCCTTTTCTAAAATCAGCTCTTTCTGTTTTAGCAGTAAGAAAAATAAAGGGAATATGCTTGGTGGAAGGATTTTTCTGCAGCATATGCAAAACGCCATATCCATCTAAAACCGGCATCATAATATCGCAAATAATCAAGTCTGGCACTTCCTGTATAGCCAATTCCACTCCAATTTTTCCATTTTCGGCACTTAGCACCGTATAACTGGCCAATTCCAGGATTTCTGCAGTATTTTCCCTGATATTCGAATTATCTTCTATTAGCAGAATCTTCTTCATAAGTCATTTTTTATGGATTTCTCACACAAACATAGGCCACTAAACGCCATTTGGCGTAAACTGGCAGAAAATAGGTGCATTAAAATTATTGATTTTTCAGGTCAAATGAAATAATAAACTCGGTTCCCTTTCCCGGCTCGCTTTTACAGGTCACCTGACCATTCATTAACTCCGCGTATTTCTGTACAATATGGAGGCCCAAACCGGTTCCCTGTATGGCCGTAACGTTGCCACCCCTGAAAAAGCGTTCAAACAAATGTTGCTGGTCTTCTTTTGAAATACCCAGACCTTTGTCTTTTACACTCATCCGTAATACCTGATTTGCCTGAGTGCTTTCAATGAGTATCTCAGATTCTTCGGGCGAAAATTTAATGGCATTGGATACCAGGTTTAACACAATATGTTTTACCAGAGAAGCATCCAGCCATACTTTTTCATCTCCTGTATGATGGTAAGCCAGTTTTTGCCCCTTTTTAGCAATTGTATGGATATCATTCACAATCGCGGTTACAAATTCCCTGATATTAAAATGGCTGTATTTAACCCCTACTTTCCCTTCTTCAATCTTGCCAACGCTCAAAAAGTCGTTGAGGATTTCCGTGAGCATATTAACAGAAGAGGCAATCCTTTCAATATGTCTTTCTCTTTTAGGCTGGTCTTCGGTACTGGTATATTTTTGTAGCAGGTAAATAGAAGACAATACAGTGCTCAGTGGTGTGCGGAATTCATGAGAAGCCATCGATACAAACCTTGACTTTAGCTCATTAAGTTCTTTTTCTTTTTCCAGTGATTTTCTTAACTCTGCTTCTACCTCTTCCGTTTCTTTGATCTGTTGTTCCAGTTTTGAAATAGTCAATGCCAATGCATCTGTTCTTTCCCTCACTTTCGCTTCGAGCTCAACTGTCAATTGTATGATTTGTTCTTCTCCTTTCTTACGTACAGTGATATCACTTACAAAAGCAATGGCAAAGGTTTCGTTGCCTGTATCAAATGTACCCAGACTAACTTCAACAGGAAATTCAGTACCATCTTTTTTTACAGCAAACAGGTCCATACCAATGCCCATGGGTCTGCTCTGCGGTTTTTCATGATAGTTTTTGTGATGTACCTCGTGCTTTTGATGAAATCTTCGGGGGATTAAAGTATCCAGTCGTTTGCCTTCCAGCTCCTCCATAGTATACCCAAATAATCGAAGGGCAAATGGATTTAATAAAGCAATCTCCTGCTTCTGGTTAACAATTACCACGCCTATAGAGGCATAATTTACTAAGGCGCCGAATCGGTTTTCCTCTTTTTTTAAACGGTCTTCTGCATGTTTTACTCTGTCAATTTTTTCAATTTGCATTAACAGGTATTCCTTATTGCCGGAATTAAAAGCATGTAAATGCAGTTGCCCCCAGAAGGGCACCCCATTTTTATCGATAAATTCTGTTTCCTTGGTATAAAATCCGTTTAAGGTAATCTCCACCAGCATTTCATCCAGCTCCGTCTGTTCGGGAACTAATTTTCGTAAAGAAGGCGCATAAGTATCCAGCATATCTGCGGGCTTTTCATAGCCAAACATGGTGGCGCCTTTCTCATTTACAAAAACAATTTTTCTGTCTGCCTTATTTAAAACAGCCAGAAAATCAAATATATTCTTAGAGATCTGCCCTAATAGCGCCTGCTGAAAATCCGGATTCTGGTGAGTATTCGTAAGGGGCATGTATGCATCATTAATCTATCACAAAATTAACTAAAGTGTATGGATTTGCTTTTACAATTTTGTAAACGGTAAAGGCAATACAAACACCAGATGTATCCATCCTATTAGTATAAAACAAAAGAGGATAATTTTTACATGAATTACCAAAAAATCAGTCTCCCTTAATAACCTGAGCGACAGGGAGTTCACAACGAGTTTCCATTAGTAGGTTTCCTGCTTTACATAATTTACATAAAAAATGCCGCTAATTGCAGCATTTTTTAAATCAGATAAATCAGGCACTTAGCCCTATTTTTTTCAATTTCCTTACTTGAATAAATAAATAAATCAGCACCCCCCAAACAGCCACAATAATAGAGTAGGCCATTAACTCGAGCCAGATGGGTGAATGACCTCTTCTGGCATATAAGGTTCTTCTGTCATAGGGTGAGTTATACATGGTGGGAACACCCCAGGCAGCGGGTATTTCTGCAGAGATATTTCCATACGTGTCATTATCTTCTGCTTTTGCTACCAGCGTTAATACCCCCTTGGCATCTCCCGGTAAACTATCTCTTTTAAACTCGGCATTTATCATGCCAAGAGAGTCGGAAGTATACGTTTGTGTTTCGCTAACATTTAAATCACCACCTAACCTTCTGATGGCTACTTTAAGATCTACCCCTTTTACAGGAGTCCAAACTGTATCTTTTAATTCCATTACAACAGCTGTTATCTTTCTATCGGCCAATGTATCTATTTTAATTTTGGCTTTTGTAATAGACACATCTGCTTTGGCATCTTCATACTCTTTGGTAGCAGGAGAGATCACCTGAAAAGATTGAATAGCAGATTTATTCCATTCCTGTTTGGCAAGGGCGGGGATCAATAACAGTGCCTTGCCTTTAGCATTGGTTACACAACTACCCAGGTAATTGGCAGCAGAGGTATCTCCCGATATAAAAAACCGAAGAGTAACCCCTGGCACTACCTGAAACTTACCGTCTACCTTAGTTTTGGTATCAGCAACCAGGTATTGCATTTGATTATTATTATTAAAGTAGTGGAGTTTTACTACCAGATCTTTCTTAGCAGCTGCAGTTTGTGCAAATGAAGCAAAACTGATACAACTGAAAAGAATAAGGGCAATGGATACCAGGTTATGCTTTTTCATGCTGTTCGTTTTCTGTGATCGTTTCTTGAATAGGAATGATGGGGAAAATCCTTGCGAAAATGGTTATCACTAACAGGGCCCCTGCCAATGATCCAATGGCGATGGACCATTCTTCCCAACTGGGGAAATAATGCTTATAGCTTTCGGGTACATCACGCATTGGTAAAAAGGGATGCAGTAAAGTTGGCGTAACAATAAGGTATCTTTTAAACCAGGATCCAATGACCACCAACAGTCCCGCAATAAATGCCGGTAATGGTTTTCGGCCGCTTTTAAAAAGTAAAATTAAAATAGGGATAACCATAGCGGTGGTAATGGCAAACCAGAATACGGCTGCGAATTCTCCTGTAAATAATCCTTTCAGGTGTTCCTCTTCTGGCTTTTTCATTTTAAAGGCCGGAACCAGGAATTCATTCACATTAAAATAGAGATATAATAATGCAAGCATTACTACTACTTTTCCCATTTTATCAAAATGGTCATTGGTAATATATTTTTCCAGGTTATAATGTGTGCGAAAAACGTACATAGCCACCAATACACCTCCGGCACCTACCAGAAATGCGCCGGAAATAAAATAAGCTCCGAAGTTGGTACTATCCCAACCGGGACGGTACGTAGTGGCAAATAACCAGGATGTAACTGTGTGAATGGAAAAAGCTACCGGGATAATGGTTATCGCCATAATGCTAATTGCTTTCTCACTGATATGAATCTGTTGCGGTGTGTTTTTCCAGAATGACCCTAGAAAAACATATAGTTTATGCA
>CAIWKU010000352.1 GCA_903913355.1 uncultured Bacteroidota bacterium
GGTGCTGCTTTGTTTGGAATCATCGTAGGCTTCCTGGCAATGGTTTTGAAATAAGCTGTTGCTCACAAAAAATCAAACTGCACCCTGCGCACAGGGCAATGGGTGCAGTTTACCTTATTATCCGCAAAGGATAATAGGCAATGAATCAGAATAAATTTTGGAGGATAATTTATGAAACTTCTTACACCAGATCCAGGGTTATTGTTTTGGACGCTAGTAGCGTTCCTCATCGTTTTCATTATTTTAGGCAAAATGGCATGGCCTGCAATTATTAAGGGATTGAAGGAAAGAGAAGAAGGGATTGCCGATGCAATTGCTACTGCTGAAAAAGTGAAAGCTGAAATGGCTACCCTCAAGAACGAAAATGAAGCCATGATGGCCCAGGCACGTGAAGAGCGCGCCGTAATGATCAAAGAAGCCAAAGAGCAGACTTTGAAAATGATCAGTGATGCGAAAGACAAAGCCAAATCTGAATACGATCGTATCGTTGCCGACGCACAGGTAGCTATCAATCAACAAAAAAATGCTGCCCTTACCGAAGTAAAAAACCAGGTAGGTAGTTTGGTGATCGAAGTGAGTGAGAAAATATTACGTCGTGAACTGAGCGATAAAAAAGAGCAGGAAAAATATATTAATCAGTTAGCTGAAGTAGTAAAACTGAATTAATAATTAATTACCCTTTACGAAGTAACCATGCCAAATCCACGTTTAGCAGCTCGATATGCCAAAAGTTTAGTTGACCTCGCAACAGAAAAAGGCCAGTTGGATAAGGTATATGCAGATATGAAATACCTGCAGGCTGTTTGTAAAGTCAGCAAGGAGTTTGTGAATCTGTTGCGTAGCCCCATCATCAAATTAGATCAAAAAAATGCGGTGGTTACTGCTGTTACCAAAGGAAAAGTAACTGAATTGACATCCGCTTTCAATCAATTATTGGTTAAAAAAGGAAGAGAAAGCGATTTACCTGAAATAGCTGCCGCCTTTATTGAGCAATACAATGAATTGAAAGGTATACATGCAGTAAAATTGACAACCGCAGTAGAAGTAAGTGAAACCCTGAAAAAAGCGATTGAAACAAAATTGGCATCAGAAAGAGGAATGGGTATCATAGAACTGGAGACTGCAGTAGATCCGAAACTGATTGGTGGTTTTTTATTAGAATTCAATAATAACCTGGTTGATGCAAGTATGTTGCGGGATCTGAAAGATATTAAAAAGCAATTCATGAAAAACCTGTTTGTTCCGGAACAAGCTTAGGATAAAAATATTTACAAATAAATTTTAAAAGTATATAGATCATGGTGGACATTAAACCCGATGAAATATCAGCGATACTAAGGCAGCAGCTGGGCAATTTTAATGCATTGGCCGACCTGGAAGAAGTGGGAACCGTATTGCAGGTGGGCGATGGTATTGCCCGTGTGTATGGTTTGAACGGCGTAAGAAGTGGGGAACTTGTTGAGTTCGAAAGTGGTGTAAAAGCCATTGCACTTAACCTGGAAGAAGATAATGTGGGTGTGGTAATGATGGGTGAGAGTGGCGATATCAAAGAAGGAGCCAAAGTAAAAAGAACCGGACAGATCGCTTCTATAAAAGTAGGGGAAGGTGTGGTTGGTCGCGTAATCAATGCATTGGGAGATCCTATTGATGGAAAAGGTCCTTTAACCGGAGAATTATATGAAATGCCACTGGAGCGTAAAGCGCCAGGTGTTATTTATCGTGAGCCGGTGAAAGAACCACTGCAAACTGGTATCAAAGCAATCGATGCGATGATCCCGATTGGTCGTGGTCAGCGCGAATTGGTAATTGGTGACAGACAGACTGGTAAAACAGCTATCTGTGTAGATACCATTATTAACCAGAAAGAATTTTATGATGCAGGTAAACCTGTGTATTGTATATATGTTGCGGTTGGACAAAAAGCATCAACTGTTGCCGGTGTTATGAAAACATTGAGTGATAATGGTGCCATGGCGTATACTACTATTGTATGTGCTTCTGCTTCTGATCCTGCTCCATTACAATTCTATGCACCGTTTTCCGGCGCTGCCATCGGAGAGTTCTTCCGTGATACAGGCAGACCCGCTTTGATCATTTATGATGATCTGTCAAAACAAGCGGTGGCGTATCGTGAAGTTTCGTTGTTGCTGAGAAGACCGCCCGGACGTGAAGCGTATCCTGGTGATGTATTCTATCTGCATAGCCGTTTACTGGAAAGAGCTGCAAAAGTAATTGCGAATGATGATGTGGCTAAGAACATGAATGACTTACCTGCTTCTATCAAGCACCTGGTAAAAGGTGGTGGATCTTTAACCGCTTTGCCTATTATTGAAACACAGGCGGGTGATGTATCTGCTTATATTCCTACTAACGTGATTTCTATTACCGACGGACAGATATTCCTGGAAGGTAACCTGTTTAATGCGGGTATCCGTCCGGCTATTAACGTAGGTATCTCAGTAAGTCGTGTGGGTGGTAATGCACAGATCAAATCAATGAAAAAAGTAGCTGGTACCCTGAAATTGGACCAGGCATTATACCGTGAGCTGGAAGCTTTCTCTAAATTTGGAGGTGACCTGGATGCGGCTACTAAAAACGTAATTGATAAAGGTGCGAGAAACGTGGAGATCCTGAAACAATTGCAGTATTCACCTATGTCGGTTGAAAAACAAGTTGCAATCATTTACCTCGGAACCCAGGGTTTATTGAAAGATGTAGCTGTTAGAAAAGTAAAAGAATTTGAAGCACATTTTCTGATGGAAATGGAAAATAAATTACCCGATGTACTGGCAGAATTCAAGAAAGGACAATTGAATGATGAGAGTATTGCCAAAATGGTAGAAATGGCAAAAGGATTAACGGCACAGTATAAATAAGACTGAACTGATCTATACAAGAAGACCTGGAGGATACTACTCTGGGTCTTTTTTATTGGTATCCTGTCAGAAATGGATCAAACGGGGTTTTCTGATAATAACCGAAGAACCTTTTGCCAGAAAAGCGCTTTGTGCCGAACCTACTAAATAGGAAGCAAAGGAATTACCATACTGATTTTTAATATCACAAGTTAACTGGTAATCTGTAACCGGATATACTTCCCATCTTGGGTGTTCAACACCGTATTCAATAGTTGTATGCTCATTCAACTGATTATACCCCCAATAGTGTTCAAAAATAAATTCTTCTTCGGTCCCGCATACGATAGGAGAAGCGTTCTTAGAAGCAGTAACCGATAACGATTGCCATTGCTTTTTATGTTTCCAATCATATTGAACCTTTAGCTGATCCTCCTGTATCGAAAGCGCGTGTTTCATGGGTTGGTAGCTATAATGTTCATTATATAATTTATTTGCAATCATAGCAATGGCTGGTTTGGGAACAATCTCACTTATAAAAGCAACCCCTCTTTTCCATTTTTTACCATCGAAATGTTTTATGTAAAACCTGAGATTCACTTCTTCAAAATGAGTATGTAAGGGCCATTTGAGTCCGAATACCCTTGTATTATTGAATAAAAACCCCACTACACTTACCATGGCCTGGCCATTCCAGGCATCTATTTGCGTGCCTCCGGGCAAATAGGGAAGAAGTATCTCTTCCGGCACTGCGTAGTTCAGCATAGCCAGGTATTCCCAGGAGGCAGTTAGAAAAATTGGTTTATTATCCATGATTATCAATATGTTACAAGTATAACAACCATTTCCTGACTTGGTTGTGGCTCGAAGAATAAAACGGATTAAAAAATATTTACAAAATAGTTTGGTTTATAAAATAAACTACTCTATGTTTGTTTTATCAAATCAATAACGGATGAGAAAATTAATAATCCTGCTCCTGATAGTGCTGACAGCCGGCTGGGTAAATGCCCAGGTAAAAATTAACGGAACTGTAAAAGATACTCATGGACATATTATAGCCGGGGCCAGTGTTCAGGTAAAGGGCTCTTATGATGGTGGGGTAAGTGATTCTACGAGTCATTTTTCTTTTAAGACTTTTGAAAAAGGAGAACAAATTCTGATCGTAACCAATATTGGCTATAAATCTATTGAACAGAAGATTACTATCGGCACTGAACCAATTGAGATGGCAATCATCTTAAAGGAAGAAATCAGCGAATTAAAAGCAGTGGTGGTTACAGCGGGTAGTTTTGAAGCGGGCGATAAAAAAAGAGCGGCAACCGTATTGAGTTCTTTGGATGTGGTTACCACAGGTGGAGCAAATGCAGATATTACTGCTGTGATCAAAACATTACCTGGTGCGCAGCAGGTGGGTGATAAAGAAGGACTTTTTGTGAGAGGCGGGGATGGATCTGAAACAAAACAATATATAGATGGTACTTTAGTAAACAATCCCTATTTCACCAGCGTACCTGATCTGGCACAACGCGGTCGTTTCTCCCCTTTCTTATTTAAAGGAACGGTTTTCAGTACAGGAGGATATTCGGCATTGTATGGACAGGCATTATCATCTGCTTTGATCCTGGAAAGCATTGATATACCCGATCGTTCAGAAGCCAATGCTTCTATTTCTCCCATCTTTTTGGGAGGCGGGTTGCAGGAAGTTGCCAAAGACAAAAAATCATCATGGGGTATTACTTATAATTATACAGATCTGCGGGCTTATTTTTCATTGGTAAAACAAAACCCTGATTATTTCCAGATCCCCTTCTTTCATGCTGCGGATGCCAACTTTCGTATCAAAACAAAAAAAGGGGGCATGATAAAATACTATACCACATTTGCTGCCAACCAACTCGGCCTGCGCAGACCCAATATTGATAATCCCAATCTGAAAAATGCATTTGCATTACAGAATACCAACTGGTACAATAATATCAGTTGGAGAGAAAACCTGGGCAATGGTTGGAAAATGAATTTGGGTGGCGGCTATAGTACAGATCACAATATTATTTCGCAACAGATACAGAACCAGTCTAACCTACCTGTAGTAACCGGATTAAACTGGATAGACACCACCAATTTTAATCTTACTACCAAAGGAGATCTTGCTCAGATAAAAGCAGTATTTGATAAAAGATTAAGTGGGATTAGTGTAATCCGTTTTGGAGGAGAATACCAGTATAGCTATAATAAAACTGTCTACAATAACTATCCGGCATTATTACCCGATCATTTTAAAGCCTTGTTTAGTGAAGCTGATTTATACATCACCAACGACCTGGCAGCTAAGATTGGCGCAAGATTTGAACAATCTTCCCTGCTAAATAAAGCCAATCTGGCACCAAGACTTTCCATGGCCTATAAAACAGGAAAGGGGGCCCAGATGAGTATTGCGTATGGGGAGTTCTATCAGAAACCAGAGAATACCTATTTGTATGCAACCACACAGTTTGGTTATCAGCGAGCCACACATTATATCATCAACTATATTAAGAATACCGCCTTACAAACTTTTCGGGTAGAAGCTTACTATAAAAAATATAATGACCTCGTAAAAACCTTCCCCGCATATAACAATAATGGAAACGGGTATGCCCAGGGCGTTGAATTATTCTGGAGAGATAAAAAAACATTCCAGGGCCTTGATTATTGGATCAGTTATTCTAACCTGGATACAAAGCTTAATTACCTTAATTATCACAAAAGTTTAAAACACAATTTTGCAGCCAAACATACTGCATCACTGGTACTAAATAGTATCTTTA
>CAIWKU010000353.1 GCA_903913355.1 uncultured Bacteroidota bacterium
AGCCATTCATCATTTTTTGACGAATGGCTTTTTGATTGGCGGAGTTTTCTCCAACCCTGATTACTTCTTAGTTAGTAACAGATTTCCAACTATTATTCTTCCTATCTGCATCTACAAAAATGCCTCCATCAATACTAATACTACTGATCTTCTTTTTAGTGGCCACTTTAATGGTGGTTTCATGAATATTGCTTTCCCAGATAGCTGGAGTTTGGTGCAAAGTATCGCTGGTTCCATCAGTATAGCTGATCATCAGATCTACCGGTGCAGGGTAGCCGCCGATATTTTTTAAAGGGATCAGATAACCATTACCCTTGGCCTTCGGTTCTTCCACGGCCAAATCGATATATCCATTGGAGAAGAACCAACTGTTCCAGAACCAATTCAGGTTTTTACCGCTGATATCGTTAAATGAATAAAAGAAATCCCAGGGCATCGGGTGTTTGCCATGCCAGCGGTCCATATACCCATGCAAACATTTTCTGAATAAATCATCTCCTAAATAATCTTTCATAGCCAGGTAACCGATAGAGGCTTTGCCATATTCATTATTACCCAAACCGGGGCCGTTTAATATATTGCCCGGAGTAATAATGGGTAAATCTTCTTCATCATTTGCATCATTGATCCAGCCATTTACACGGAATGCTTTGTATAATTCGGTGGCTTTTGCCTTACCCATATCGGCGCTTCCAATCAGGTATTCAAACGTAGTGGCCCAGGCTTCATCCATAAAACCATACCGGTGTTCATTGATACCCATATAAAAAGGAAACCAGGTATGCGCTATCTCATGTTCCACAACAAAACGAGCAAAATTGGTATCCGGAAAACTATTATCATTCACCATCATCGGATATTCCATATCGGCTTGTCCCAATACAATCGTAGTTTTAGAAAAAGGGTAAGGCACTCCCGGCCAGTTATTCGATAACCAGCTCAGCGCATGTTTACCAAACTGAACCATATACTGGTAATCTTTTGCTTCTTCTTTATAAGCTGCCTGAACGCTGGCCCTTCTTTGTGTATTATTATCCACCACCACGCTTGAGCCATCCCATACATAATGATCACTAATCGCCACCGTTACATCGGTAATATTGGAAGCCGTCCATTTCCAGGTATTGATATCATTCTGTGCCGTTACTTTTTTTGATTCCAGGTCTTTTGCAGTAGCAATATGAATGATCTCATCGCTGGAAAGTGATTGGTTGAGTTTATTGGCATATTCGGGCTGTAATACTTCCTGTGTATTTTGCAGATCGCCGGTTGCCCATACAATAAAGTTTTTAGGGGCATGAACAGTAAGGCTATAATCATTGAAATCATTATAAAACTCCTGCGCATCGGTAAAAGTCATTCTGTCCCAACCTTTATAATCATCAAACACAGCTACGCGCGGATAAAAATAAGCAAGGAAATAACTACTGGCATCCAGCATACCTTCTCTGCCGCTTTCTACAGAAGCATCATAATGCCATACAAAATTTAGCTTAACAGAATCGCCGGGTAATAAGGGTTTGGGTAATTTCAGCGACTGCCAGGTAGCATGTCCCTGGGGCTCGGCCCATTTATAAGGAGCGCCATTAATGGTAACCGCATCAATATGGGTACCGTCGGTGAGGTATTCATCAGAAGCATCATTATACCTTGTTACCCCGGGTTTATGAATATTAATAATGAGTTTAATAACCGGGTTACTGATGGTATCCTTACTACGGTTATAATACACGATATCTTCTTTACCACTCACTTTTCGGGAAGGAGGTTGAATGCTTACATCAATTGAATACCGACCATAATTCTGCCAATAATTAGGCCCGGGATTGCCATCTTTTGAACGGGTGCCTTTTTGATAGGCTTTTTGCACATTTCTCGGTATATACAGGTCCTGCGCAGTTAATTGATTCAACAGGAATAAACAGGTGAGTAATAATAAGGATGATCTCATAATTTGGATTTTGGATGATAAATGTAACGAAAACAGCGAGTAGATTTATTTACTGTTTTGATTGGCCATTACCAGGGCTGCTGCTTTTTTCCAGACTTTCCTTTTCTCTTCTCTCGACA
>CAIWKU010000354.1 GCA_903913355.1 uncultured Bacteroidota bacterium
CTGCTCT
Organism: uncultured Bacteroidota bacterium; assembly: GCA_903913355.1. Lineage (GTDB taxonomy): Bacteria > Bacteroidota > Bacteroidia > Chitinophagales > Chitinophagaceae > Sediminibacterium. Next base: position 8 of record CAIWKU010000354.1, read on the forward strand.
CCGATGTCATTAGATAAATACGCCATTGCCAAAAGAATTGCATTAGAAATGCGAGATGGTATGTATGTGAACCTGGGTATCGGTATTCCTACCCTTGTATCTAATTATATACCCGAGGGAATGACGGTTATTTTTCAAAGCGAAAATGGAATATTGGGTATGGGCCCTTATCCGGAAGAGGCAGCGGTTGATGCGGACCTGATCAATGCAGGAAAAGAAACGGTTACCCTGGTTCCCGGTGGTTCATTCTTTGACAGCGCCGAAAGTTTTGGCATGATCCGCGCAGGTAAAATAGATCTTACCGTGTTAGGTGCCATGGAAGTAAGCGATACAGGTGATATTGCCAATTGGAAGATCCCCGGTAAAATGGTAAAAGGTATGGGCGGCGCCATGGACCTCGTAGCCAGTGCCCGAAATATTATTGTTGCCATGATGCATACCAACCCAAAAGGCGAAAGCAAATTATTACCCCAATGCAGTCTTCCTTTAACAGGCCTTGGCTGCGTAAAAAAAGTAGTTACCGAATTAGCAGTACTGGATATTACCGATCAGGGATTTGTACTCAAAGAACGTGCCCCGGGTGTAAGCATAGAAGAAATCAAATCCAAAACTGCCGGCAGATTGGTGATACCTGATTTTGTACCCGAAATGAAACTGGAATAAAGCTCATTGGCGGAAGCAAAATCAAAAATCATAAAAAAGCCAAAAGCCAACAGCCAACCCCCAACCCCCAACCCCCAATCCCCAACATCCTTCGTATCTTTACAAAATTGAAATACTAATTTTAAATAAAAAACCATTTATGAGTAAGCAAGTAGGCGAAAAAGCACCGGATTTTACATTATTTGATACGGATAAAAATCCGGTATCACTGGCAGATCAAAAAGGAAAGAATGTAGTGATCTTATTTTTTCCATTAGCTTTTACAGGCGTATGTACCGCAGAGCTGTGTAATGTGAGAGATAATATCGGTATCTACAATAATACCAATGCAAATGTATTTGGTGTATCGGTAGATTCTTTATTCTCATTGGGTAAATTCAAAGCAGAACAAAATCTGAACTTCCCTTTGTTAAGCGATTTTAATAAAGACGCGTCCAAAGCTTTTGGCGTATTATATGATACATTCCCAGCGTTTGGAATGCAAGGCGTAAGCAAGCGTGCCGCTTTTGTGATTGATAAAGAAGGAACTATTCAGTATGCAGAAGTATGTCCTACTCCCGGTGATCTTCCTGATTTTGCAGCGATACAGGGGTGCTTAGCAACATTGGGATAGTAATCAGTGATAGGTGATAAATTATACTTTGTAATACATAGATCAGGTCATTAGTCATTTAGTAAATGACTAATGACCTTGCTTTGGCTATAGTTGTTAAAATTTTGCCAGCCTATTTGCTTAAATCGGATTGTTTGGGTAGTTTTATGTATATAATGCCCATGCGCAAAAGCTACATAACCATCTTATTACTGAGTTTTGTTATCATCAGCAGTTATGTTGCAGATAATAAACCTGCCGTTTCGTTTCCCGACGATCCGGATAAGGTGATTCATTTTTATCCTAACCCTGCTACCAGTTTTATCAATTTTATCTTCGATAAAACAGTTGACAAAACCTATACTTTACAGATATATAGTTTCATTGGTAAGAAGATGAATGAAACACATATTACTGATTCGAAGATGACGATCACTTTGGATGAAAATTATTTTCGCGGCTTATATGTTTACCAACTCCGCGATCAGAGCGGCAGAATTATCGAATCGGGTAAATTTCAGGTGGCTAAATAAGCTGCTTTAATTTCTATCCGTTACTTCCACAATTAAAAATTTCAGGTAATTCGTGTTTTCCATTCCCGGTATGATAGGATGATCGGGTGATTGCTGTTGAAAGCAAACCTGTCTTATTCTTTTTTTGGCATCCCATGCGGCTTGTTCAATGGTATGTATGAATTGTTCCGGGCTAACCAGGTTGGTGCAACTGGAGCTAACCAAAAATCCACCATTTCGCAAAAGTTTCATTCCGCGTAGATTGATCTCTTTATAGCCGGTAAGGGCTTTTTGAATATTTTCCCGACTCTTTGTAAATGCAGGCGGGTCCAGCATCACCACATCATATTTTTTCCCTTCTTTGGCCCATTGTTTCAAAACATCAAAAGCATTCATGGCTTCGAAACGACAGGTATTTTCCAGTCCGTTTAATTTAGCATTTTCATTTGCCTGTAAAACTGCATTGTCTGAAATATCCAGTCCCAATACCGATTTTGCGCCATAATGAGCAGCATGCACTTCAAAACTACCTGTATAAGTAAAAACGCCTAGTACTTCTGCATCTTTTACAATATGCTGAATCGCTTTTCTATTCAAGTGCTGATCAAGAAAATAACCCGTTTTTTGTCCGTTCTCTACATCCACATACAATTGCAAACCATTTTCTTTGATCAGGATCCGTGTATCAAAAGGGGCGGATAAAAAACCTTTCTGCTGTGGTAACCCTTCCAGTTCTCTAACCGGCACATCGTTTCGTTCATAAATGCCTTTTGGAGAAAACAGGGTTTCGAGTGATTGAACGATGGCGGGTTTCCATTTATCCATTCCCAGTGAAAGGGTCTGTAAAACAAAATAGTCGTTAAACTTATCAATCACTAACGCGGGGAATTGATCGGCTTCGC
>CAIWKU010000355.1 GCA_903913355.1 uncultured Bacteroidota bacterium
AATTGGTTGCCGTTAACCAATATCAGCATTTACCTATTACCCATCTGTTGCACCTATGGAATACGCTTAACCAGCAGATCATTTTTATTATAAAGGCAATACCCGCTGAAATACTGAAATATGAAGTGGTTCCACAATACAATGCAACAGGTATACAAACACTCGCATGGCTTTTTTGCGATTATGTGGCGCATATGGATCATCATCTTGGACCGGATACCTGGCAGTCATTCCCTGATACAGGACGGGATTGAACTATAGAATCATTGCCAATTAATTTTTTCTAAATACGATTTACCTAACATAATTAATATTATTTTGTGGGTATAAAAATTGACCATATGAAAACTCTTTTCTTATTCTGCCTGGGTATTTGTTTTTTTTACATAGCGGATGCACAACAAACGCCTGCTCCTGATTCTGTTCTACAACAGTATGTTGGTAAATATAAATTTCCGGATGGAAGTGTTGTAGCCGAAGTTACCGTAGCCTTGGAAAGTGGAGCATTAACCATGGCTTCCTCCGCCGGTGTTTCCCCACTTGAAAAACAGGGAGAAGATTTATTTGCGATTACCCAGTTCCAGGGTACGGCAAAATTCAATCGCGACAGCAATAAAAAAATAATCGGGGTAAGTATCAATGCCATGGGCTATGTACTGGAGGGTACTAAATCCGATGGATCAAGTCTTAGTTTTCTGGCACCATTCAGGAACCCGGCTGAATACGATTTCATTTGGGGTAGAACAACACGCTGATGGGTTTCTAAAATACCATCAATAAAAAGCCGGGCGTATTATTGCCCGGCTTTTTATTGATAATACGTTTCATCCAGATAAAATAAGCCATCTGTTTTTCTCCAGTACCAGAACTTCTTTTTATAAATACAGTAAAAGCCTTTCGCTGTTTGTTGCACCAGTTTTGCAGGCACATAAATTACTTTGGGAGGTACTATTTTAAACCGGGAAATCAAATTGGCCCTTTGAGACGGCGTGAAAGATCTCGCGATTTGGTTGTAATCCACTTTTGCAGCAATATCTTCAGGAAGCCTGTCTTTTGTTGTTATGATTTCCCCTTTTTCGCTGATTACAATCAGTGGATTGTTGTAAATGGTTACTGGATTCACTGTGATGGCAGATGATAATTCTGGTTCTGTTATAGAGGTACTAGGTATAGGTACTTTGGGAGTAATACTTACTGACGGGATAGTTCTCTTGCCACAGGAATATAATCCCATAATTACCCATAGACAGAAATAGGTTAGGCGTTTCATAAGAACTTTTGATCTTACACAGAAAATATTGTGCCGTAATGGAGGGGGTAATAGGAAAAGTTACGAAAATAGCCAGACAAAGCCCAGTAAAGTTTTATCTGACTCTGTATTTACCATATATCTGCATGTAGTTTACTATCATGTAATCTGATTTTCATTGCATATTCCAGACCGCTTGTGGAAAAGCCAGAAACTGTTTATATTTATAAAATCAAATTTGGAAGCAACCAACAACTGCTTCCCATTCACCTGGTACCCGGTAACCATCCTCATTTTATCCTGCTTGGGGCACATTCAGAAATACTTATAGAGACCTTATAGAGACCCTATAGAGACCTTATAGAGACTTTGCAGAGACTTTATAGGAAGTCAACTTGCTTACTATTTGCATGATAGCCTATGTATAACCGCAGTATACAGTCATGCTAAAGTCATCCAGGGGTATTGTTGTCCTAATCCTACGCTGATGCTGAGCTAAGTATATGCTAAGATTTATTTCTAACCGGGAATCTTGGGTGGCTTTACCCTTACAAAATCGGGGGTATTAATGAAAAGTCAGTATTATTTAACGTGTTGTGGTATTTAAAATAGATGGAAATTCAATTCATTGCCGATATTTTTCTTTGCATACTCCGCTAAGAATGTATAAAAAACTAGCACTCAATGTATATTGATAGGTAAGCTATTTTTAAATAGCACAACACATTAAATCATTAATAGCTCAAGGAGTCCATTTTTAAAATGGAAAGGAAGCCAGTGCTGATTGTGGAATGGTTTGTTGCTCTCCTTTCAAAAGGTTTTTTACAACACAACTTCCGCTCTGTAATTCCTCACTACCCAGAATAATGGCATAAGGAATTTGCTTTTTTTCGGCGTATTTAAATTGTTTGTCAAATTTTGCATTTTCATGAAACAACTCACAGCAGACACCTTTCATTCTCAATTCCCGCATCAAAGCAAAAGCGGCTTTGCTCTCCGCTTCGCCAAGGTTAAAAAACAGGACCTGGGTTCCGAGTTGTACGTCTTGGGGAAATACTTTTAATTCTTCCATTACATCATAAATCCTGTCTACGCCAAAACTGATACCCACACCTGGAACATCCGGAACGCCAAATAACCCGGTAAGATCATCATACCTGCCACCACCACCTATACTACCCATCTCTACATGCAATGCTTTTACTTCAAAAATGATACCTGTATAATAGTTTAATCCCCGGGCCAGCGTGAAATCGGGTTGGAGTTGAGAGTTCGAGGTTTGGGTTTGGTAATTGAGAACGTATTCAATCTCTTCAATCCCTTGATTGCCTATGGAATTATTTCCCAAAAGTTCTTGTAACTGGTTAATTTTTTCTTCGGTATCGCCTGAAATAGTCAGGTATTTTTCAATAATTGCAATCTGCGTTGGGTTTAATCCCTTATTCGACAATTCTTCTTTTACCTTGTCAAGCCCGATTTTATCCAGTTTATCAATCGCTACGGTTATATCGGTTAATTTAAGATCGCTACTTATATTTTCTCTTTGTTCTGGAGCAGAGATAGCAGCCAATGCTACTATCTCGGCTAATCCTTGTAATATCTTCCGACTGTTAATCTTTATTTCCACAGCAACACCCAGTTTGTCAAAAACATGACTGTAAATGCTGACCAGCTCAACTTCATTTAATAAAGATTTACTTCCCACCACATCACAGTCACATTGATAGAATTCCCGGTATCTCCCACGCTGAGGTCGGTCTGCTCTCCAAACAGGTTGAACCTGGTATCTCTTGAAAGGCATGGTAAGTTGACCGAAATTCATAGCAACATATCTGGCAAATGGAATGGTTAAATCATACCGCAATGCTCTTTCGGTAATCTCTTTTGAACTTTTACCCGACAATACTTTATCAAACGCCTCTTTTGTCTGAGTCAGTTTATTGGGGTTATCCAGCCCGTTATTTAATATTTTAAAGATCAGTTTATCACCTTCATCTCCATATTTGCCCATCAGGGTATCCAGGTTTTCCATTGCCGGTGTTTCGATAGGCTGAAACCCATACAATTCAAAAACTGTGCGTATAGTCTGAAAAATATAATTGCGTTTGCGTACTACGGTAGCACCAAAATCTCTGGTTCCCTGTGGTAATGAAGGTTTGCTCATGGGCTAGAATAAATAAATCTTCAGTAACGAAGTAATATTAAATATTTTTATGTTTTTGTGTAAGATTGTATGATCTTATCACAAGCTCTGTTCAACAATTCGAAAACAAGGTGAAAATCTTTTTCTGTACCATACCAGGGATCTGGAACATTCCGTTTTTCGCCTGGATATAAAGCTGATAATATCAGTTCTACTTTCTCCTCCTTCCATTTTGAGCCACTGATCCGCTTCACTTCCTGGTAATTATCCGTATCCATCACATAAATCCTGTCAAATACATCTATGTCTTCGCTCACAAACTGCCTGCATCGCTGTTTTCGAATATCAATGCCATTTGCCAGGGCTACTTTCTGTGAAGTGGGATGCGGATTTTCACCAATATGATAATTCCCCGTTCCAGCGCTATCTACAATCCATCCCAACCCTGCTGCCTCTGATTTAGCTTGTAAGATACCCTCTGCCAATGGACTCCTGCAGATATTTCCCAGGCATACCATCAAGATTTTCATGGGTCAAAGATACTGTTATGAAAGGATTCTCAAATTTCATCTGAAATGAGCAAGACATGCTGGTTAGCAGCGGTATTTTGTAAATCAAACCCAGCCGGTTCAATCCGGCTAAACGATAAAAGCCAAAGACCCTATGCAGTTCATTGAAACCGGGGAGATAAAAATGAATACAGTACTAACATTCATTAGTATTTCGGACTAACCAATTATGGAAAAAACACATTTAATGCATCTAAGGAGTATACTTACCGATTTGTTTTAAAATGCCGCTGAGATTGTTTCAGCAAAATAAAATTATTAACTAAATTGCCCGTCCCGGCACAAAATTGATCTTATTATGGAAATGGAATACAGAGAGAAATCGAAGAAGAGCTATTCTGTGATACGCATGACTTATAATATTACAGTAGGCTTATTTATATTAGGAATGGGTGCCCTTATGTTTCTGGCGGAGCGATTGAAAGTGACGCAAATCACCGATTCGGATCCTTTATTCCGCTATTTGTTTGGAGGTATCTGTTTATTATATGGCGGATTTCGCTTGTACAGGGGCATTAAGGGTGAGAATTAAGATGATGAAAAGGGTATTATATTACGGTGTGCTTTTGTTCTTTGTTTCCTGTGATTCCTCTCCCAAAAAAGAGGATCCAAGAGATACACCTAACAAAGGCGAGATCAATATTAGTGTGGATGAAAGTTTTAAACCGGTAATTGAAGAAGAACTGCTGGTACATCACTCAGCATTTCCAAAAACCCGGATTCATGTTTTTTATAAATCGGAAGCAGCTTGTTTTAAAGACCTCGAATCAGACAGTACACGAATGATACTGGTGGCGAAAGGACTAACAGATGCAGAAGCTAAGATCTTTGAGAATAATTTGTCGTACAGACCACAATACGGAATATTGGCTTATGATGCAGTAGCTGTAATCGTAAACAAAGCCTCCAGGGATAGCGTGTTTACCATGGATCAGTTGAAAGATATTCTGAGTGGAAAAAATAATATTACTGCTGTAATGGATGGTAAAAATGCGACCAGTACTGTACGGTTTTTAAAGGATAGTGTTTTACATGGTGCGGCATTTGGCACAAATGTAGTAGCTTCCGAAAACAGTCAACAGGTAGTAGATATTGTATCAAAAAACCCCAAACTAATCGGTTTTGTGGGGTTAAGTTGGGTAGGCGATTTGTACGACAAAAAACAGGAAGCCTACCAGGAGAAAATACGATTAGCCAGTGTAGAATGCACCGCATGTCTGGAAAAAGATATGTATGCAAAACCTTCACAGGCAACCATTACGTATGGCGAATATCCTCTGGCACGGCCCTTGTATTATATATTGAAGGAGAATGAGTCAGGATTGGGAACCGGATTGATGAATTTTATGAGCATGGAGAGAGGACAACTTATTTTTCGAAGAGCTTTTCTCGCACCGGCAAAAATGGCTTTTCATGTTCGGTCGGGGAAAATTAAAGATGCAGATTAACAGAACAATTATAAAAACAGACAAATGAAGAAGACCGTTTCTTTGATGTTTACAGCAATGCTTGCTGCGCAGTGTTTGATGGCCCAATTACCTGACGGGATCAAATACATGAGCTTAGAAAAATTTAAGAGTGCAAAAGAAGCGTTCCAGAAAGCCTATGAAGCCAATCCAAAGGATGGTCAGACCATTTATTGGATGGGCGAGGCAATGCTTTTGCCTGATCCTGGTGCCGGAGATTTTAAAGACCGTGTGCAAGCAGCCAAAGCCCTTTATCAGAAAGGTTTACAGGATATCGGCAGCGACCCCTGGTTACTGGTGGGTATGGGCCATGTAGATATTTTGGAAGGGGCTGATATGAATTCTGTCAAACAAAAATTTGAACAAGCTATTACTGCAACTACCGAAACAAAGGGAAAAAATAAAGGCAAACCCAATCCTGCTATTTTAGATGCGATCGGAAGGGCAAATGCGGAAGTACCGATTGGCATGGGTGATCATGCTTATGCCATCGATAAGCTGAAACAGGCTGCTACTATCGACCCTAACAATACGGATATCTATATCAATATGGGGATCAACTACCAGAAAATGGGTGGTGAAAATGGGGGAGATGCCGTGAAAGCTTACCAGGAAGCCATTAACCATGATCCTAAAAATGCCAGAGCTTTTTATCGTATCGGTAAAATCTATCAAAGTCAGAATAACAAAGATCTGTTCGAGCAGAATTTCAACAGTGCAATTGCTGCTGATCCAACATATCCTTTGCCTTATATTGCTTTCTTCCTTTACTACGAGAATAAAGATGTGAACAAGGCAAAAGAATACCTCGACAAATTTGTTGCCAACGCAGATAAAGATCCAATAACCGATTTCTTTATGGCTGTTTACCTTTTTAGAGCAGGAAAAAACGGCGAGTCATTGGCTAAGTTGAAAGAAATTGAAAACGGTGGAGGTACGAAAGTTTTGCCTAGATTAAATATGATCTATGCTCTTAATTACGACAGAATGGGAGATTCTGTCCAGGCAAAAAACTATGTAGAAAAATACTTTGCTACTGCACCCGTTGATAAAATTGAGCCTTCTGATTATGATTTTGCGATCAAGGTATTGTCTAAATTCCCCGGAAATGAAGCCAAAGTGGTTACTTATATAGAGAAAGCATTGGCCAACGATACTTCTAAAGTCAATAAACTGAATTATATGGCAGGAGCAGCAGATATGTTTGCAAAAGCCAAAATGTATCCTGAACAATTGAAATGGATCCAAAAACAAATAGATTTGAAAGGTGGCCCGGTTAGCGAGGTGGATTATTATAAAATGACCAGCATTTCTTTTATTTCTAAAGATTATGCGCAAACGCTGACACTTGCCAAATCTTATATGGCTGCATTTCCTGATAAACCCCAGCCATATACTTTTTTCAAAAAATCAGCCATTGCCTTAGACCCTGATACCAGTGGAACGGCTATTGCTTATCTTCAGTATATGGATTCTGTATATACGGTGATTGGTAAGGATAAATACAAAAAGGAGATTTTCCTTAATCAATATTATATCCTTAGTTCTTATACAAAGCAAATGACTGCGCTTCAACACAGACCTGATTTCAAAGTAAAGACCGATGGAACCAAAACCCCTCCTGTTGAAGAATATCTGGCAATTAGCCAGAAAGCTTTAGAAATTACTGACAGCATGCTTTTGGCTTATCCTGACCCTAATGATGATAATAACCAGACTATTTCGAAGACAAAAGCCGTAATTCAAAAGGCGATTGACTATTATACCAAACCCCCAGCCAAAAAGGCAGGCGGTTCGGCAGCCGCCACCAATGGTAATGGAGCCTCTCCGAAAGGATAAATAAAAAAAATATACAAGAAATAACTCCCCATTTTGGGGAGTTTTTCTTTTATATCCTTATCAGGCGTATTTTTGCGCTACAATAATCCAGAAATATGAGTTGGCTTTCTTTCCTTTCTGACGCAAGTGCTTCCAATTCAGCAAATAATTATTTTCCAATAGGCATTCAGTTAATCTTTGCTGCCGGCTTTGTAGCCTTCATGATTGGTTTCTCTGCATGGGTAGGCCCAAAGCGCAAAACAGCAGATAAACTTGAAAATTTTGCCAGTGGTATTGAAACGCATGGAAACGCGCGACAGCCCATGGCTATTAAGTATTTTCTGGTGGCTATCCTGTTTGTACTATTCGATGTAGAAGTGATTTTCTTCTATCCTTATGCTGTCAATTTTCGTGAGTTGGGTTGGCCCGGATTTGGGGCCGTACTAATGTTTGTTGCTTTTTTCCTGGTTGGGTTTGTCTATATCATTAAAAAAGGCGCCCTTAATTGGGAAGACTAGAAAGATGATTGTTAATTATTAATAGCTAATTCGAAAATATGTCTCGTCCGGTAAGATTTAATATTCACCCCATCGAAGCCCAATTAGGCAATGCAGTATCTGTTGCGGAAGCGCCCGATGGCTATGCTGGCGAAGGTTTTTTTACTGCCAGGTTAAGCGATGTAGTTGGGCTTGCCCGAAAAAACTCTCTCTGGCCTCTGCCGTTTGCTACTTCCTGCTGTGGTATTGAGTTCATGGCTACCATGGGTTCACACTATGACTTAGCAAGGTTCGGCTCTGAAAGAGTTGGATTTTCTCCCAGGCAATGTGATCTGTTGATGGTAATGGGTACCATTGCCAAAAAAATGGCACCCGTACTTCGTCAGGTTTACCTGCAAATGGCTGAACCCAGATGGGTAATGGCAGTAGGTGCCTGTGCTTCCAGCGGGGGTATTTTTGATACCTACAGCGTTTTGCAGGGAATTGACCAAGTTATACCAGTGGATGTATATGTGCCGGGTTGTCCGCCAAGACCAGAAGCGATTTTAGATGGGTTCATGAAAATACAGGAACTGGTTGGTCAGGAAAGTATTCGCAGAAGAAACAGTGAGCAATACAAGGCATTGATGAATGGGTATGGAATAGAATAATCCCCATGGCGTAAAAGCTACAGATGGGATATATATAAACTTATGGCAGTAACGAACGATTTGATTCAGCAGAAATTAACTGCAAAATTTGGAGAAGGGTTCTTCCATTTCGAAGAATCATACGGTATGCTCACGATAGAAGCACCAAAAGAACAGAACCTGAAAGTGTTGCAGTTTCTCTATGAAGAAGAAGAACTCGCTTTCCGTTTTCTAACAGATCTTTGTGCGGTTAACTACCCTGATCTTCCGGGCCGCGAACTGGCCGTTGTATATCATTTGCATAATCTTGCTAATAACCTGCGTATTCGATTCAAAGTGTTTACAGGAATTGAGAATCCCGATATTTTCACTGCGTCAAAACTATTTTCTTCCGCTAACTGGATGGAAAGAGAAACCTATGATTTTTTCGGAGTAAACTTTGTAGGACATCCTAATCTGAAAAGAATATTGAATGTAGATGAGATGGACTATTTTCCAATGAGGAAGGAATTTCCATTGGAAGACCAGACCCGAAGAGATAAGGATGATGAAATGTTTGGAAGAGGATAAATAATAAGGTTTAGTGTTTTTGGACTGCACTCAGTTTTTGAAAGTCCAAAACAAAAAACCAGGATCTTATAATAATATAGCGATACTGATAGAATATGACAGAGAACCATCACCATCACGTTAAACTGCCTGAAGGCTCGATAGAGAAACAGACCACTACCCTCAACGTAGGGCCTACACACCCTGCTACCCATGGTGTGTTTCAAAATATTATGGAATTGGATGGTGAGCGTATTGTTTCTACTGAGTCAACCGTAGGTTATATTCACCGCGCTTTTGAAAAAATAGCTGAGCGCAGACCTTTATACCAGATCACACCGCTTACCGATCGATTGAATTATTGCAGCAGCCCCATCAACAATATGGGCTGGCATCTTACCTGCGAAAAATTGCTGGGGGTAGAAACACCCAAAAGAGTGGATTATCTCCGCATCATCATCATGGAACTGGCCAGGATATCCGACCACCTGATCTGTAATTCGATCGTTGGTGTGGATACCGGTGCCTATACCGGGTTCCTTTATGTGATGCAATACCGTGAATTAATCTATGAAATATATGAAGAAGTATGTGGGTCCCGTCTTACTACTAATATTGGGCGTATTGGCGGCTTTGAAAGGAATTTCTCAAATACAGCGTTTACGAAACTCGAGAAATTCTTAAAAGAATATCCTTCCGTTCTGAAGGAATTTGAAAATCTATTTACCCGTAACCGGATATTCATGGAACGCACCATTGGTACCGGTGCCATTAGTGCTGAACGCGCATTGAATTATGGATTTACAGGTCCCAATTTACGCGCAACCGGCGTAGATTATGATGTTCGTGTGCATAGTCCCTATAGTAGTTACGAAGATTTTGATTTTACGATACCTGTTGGAAGTACGGGTGATAATTATGACCGGTTCCTGGTACGAAATGAAGAAATGTGGCAAAGCCTAGGTATTATTCAGCAGGCATATCGGAAAATACAGGAGTTCAAAGGGGAAGAGGCAGAAGTGTTTCATGCCAATGTTCCGGAGTATTACCTGCCTGAGAAAAAAGATGTGTATACTAAAATGGAAGCCCTGATCTGGCATTTCAAGATTATTATGGGTGAAGTGGATATGCCAAAAGGAGAAGTATATAAATCAGTAGAAGGTGGCAATGGCGAACTGGGCTTTTACCTGATTAGTGATGGAGGCCGCGCACCATTCCGTCTGCATTTCCGCAGACCTTGCTTTATCTATTACCAGGCCTACCCCGAACTAGTAACAGGAGGAATGCTGAGTGATGCGATTGTTACCATGAGTAGCTTGAACTTGATTGCGGGGGAAATGGATGCTTAAATAAAACAATGAAACAAGTAAGCAATAGCACAAACATTGCTGAATTGTCAAACTGATAAATGGTTATGAATAAATTTTCAGAAGAAAAACTCGCCAAAGTAAAAGAGATTATCTCTCACTATCCGGAAGGAAAGCAAAAAAGCGCACTCCTTCCTGTATTGCATATTGCACAGGATAGTTTTGGTGGCTGGCTGAGCGCAGAAACCATGGATTATGTAGCCGAATTACTTCAGATAACACCTATTGAAGTATATGAAGTAGCTACTTTCTATAGTATGTATAATCTGAAACCGGTTGGTAAATATATGTTTGAGGTTTGCCAAACAGGTCCATGTATGCTGAATGGTTCTGATAATATCATTGCTTATATCGGAGAAAAACTGGGTATTAAACCCGGCGAAACAACAGCAGATGGTTTGTTTACATTAAAAACGGCAGAATGTTTAGGTGCTTGCGGGTATGCCCCCATGATGCAGTTGGGCAAACACTATCGTGAACATTTAACCAAAGAAAAAGTGGATAGTATTATTGAAGAATGCAGAAAGAATGCTGAGGCAAATAATTAGTTTGGGTTTGAATAAGTCATTTCGATCAAAAAAATAAAATCAGCGGCAGTATCCGCAAATCGAATAATATGGGTGTACAATTATTATTAGAAAAAGCAAAAGTAGAAGGCATCCGCAAGTACGAAGTGTACCGCAGGGAAGGCGGCTACCGTAGCGTGGAGAAAGCACTGAAAACAATGAGCCCGGAAGTCATTGTAGAAGAAGTGAAGAAAAGCGGATTAAGAGGAAGAGGTGGCGCAGGTTTTCCAACAGGAATGAAATGGAGCTTTATTGCCAAACCCGAAGGCGTTCCTCGTCACCTGGTTTGTAATGCAGACGAAAGCGAGCCGGGTACTTTTAAAGACAGGTTCCTGATGGAATTTATTCCGCACCTCTTGATTGAAGGATTAATCGTTTCTTCTTTTGCATTGGGAAGCAATACTACTTATATATATATCCGTGGCGAATATGCATGGGTTGCAGAGATTTTAGAATTTGCCATCGGCGAAGCAAAAGCCAATGGATTTTTGGGTAAAAATATTCTAGGTACCGGTTTTGATTGTGAGATATATGTACATCGCGGTGCAGGTGCTTATATCTGTGGAGAAGAAACTGCTTTAATCGAATCTCTCGAAGGAAAAAGAGGTAACCCGCGTATCAAACCTCCTTTCCCTGCGATACAGGGAGCCTGGATGCGACCAACAGTTGTAAATAATGTGGAAACACTTGCGGCAATAGTTCCCATTATTAATTTGGGTGGAGACGAATATGCGAAGATCGGTGTAGGAAAATCTACAGGTACCAAGCTCATGTCGGCCTGTGGTAATATCAAAAAACCGGGTGTCTATGAAATCGATATGACGATCTCGGTTGAAGAATTTATTTTCAGTGATGAATATTGTGGCGGGATTGCCAATGGAAAAAGATTGAAAGCCTGTATACCCGGCGGTTCCTCAGTACCTATTTTGCCTGCCAACCTTTTATTGAAAACAGCAAAAGGGGATACCAGGTATATGAACTATGAAAGCCTGAGTGATGGCGGCTTTGCCACAGGTTCCATGATGGGATCAGGCGGATTTATTGTGTTGGATGAAGATCAGTGCGTAGTAAAAAATACCTATACATTTGCGCGATTCTACCGGCATGAAAGCTGCGGACAGTGTTCGCCATGCAGAGAAGGGACCGGTTGGATGGAAAAATTGTTATTAAGGTTGGAGAATGGACAAGGTAAGATTAGTGATATTGATTTGTTATGGGATATTCAACGAAAAATTGAAGGAAATACGATTTGCCCGTTAGGAGATGCTGCGGCCTGGCCTGTAGCAGCTGCTATCAGACATTTCAGGGATGAATTTGAATGGCATGTAACCCATGCAGAAGAGGCAGTAAAAAGGAACTATGGATTGGCTCATTATGCAGACCCGATTCATGTGCCGGCTTAAATAATTCAAAATTCAAAAGGCAAAATTCAAAAAAATGGATACTGTCTTTTGTAAATGCCGAAAAGCATTTTGACTTTTTAATTTTGACTTTTGATTTTATAAAATATGTCAGAACAACCTTTATTCAAAGTAACCATCGATAACATTACTATCGAAGTGCCCGCCGGGACAACCATCCTGAATGCGGCTCGTAAAATAGGTGGTGATGTGGCCCCCCCCGCTATGTGCTACTATAGCAAACTGCAGGGTAGTGGTGGTAAATGCCGTACTTGTCTGGTAGAAGTAAGCAAAGGATCAGAAAAAGATCCACGACCCATGCCTAAACTGGTGGCATCCTGCCGTACCACTGTCATGGATGGGATGGAAGTAAAAAATATTACCAGTCCAAAAGTACTGGATGCCCGCGCAGGTATTGTTGAATTTTTATTGCTGAACCATCCTTTGGATTGTCCTATCTGCGACCAGGCTGGCGAATGTCATTTACAGGATCTCAGTTATGAACATGGTAAAGAAGGCACCCGTTATGAGTTTCAGCGCCGCACTTTTAAAAAGCATGATTTAGGTCCGTATATTCAGTTACACATGACACGTTGCATTCTTTGCTATCGTTGTGTGTTTACGGCTGATCAATTGACACAAAAAAGAGAGCATGGAGTATTGGACAGAGGAGATCATTCTGAAATTGCCACATTGATAGAGAAAAGTCTCGAAAACGATTTTATTGGCAATGTGATTGATGTTTGCCCTGTTGGCGCACTAACCGATAAAACCTTCCGTTTCAAAAATCGTGTATGGTTTCTGAAACCAATGGATGCCCATAGAGATTGCCCTACCTGTAGCGGAAAAGTTACTTTATGGAACCGCGGTGATGAAGTGTTCCGGGTAACAGCTCGTAAAGATGAATGGGGTGAAGTGGAAAGTCTGGAAGATGGTAAAACTGCCTGGATCTGCAATACCTGTAGATTTGAAAAGAAAAAAACCAGTGATTGGGTAATCGAAGGACCCAGGAATATTAGCAGACATTCTGTGATTTCACAAGGGCATTACCAGGGTAAGATTGGCACCCATAAACCAACAGAAACTTTTGAAGCAGTAAATGGTGGCAGAGAACCGAAAATATGGTTGGATATTCATTCAATCAGTGAAGTAAACCAACCTTCTATAGACCTTAGTCTGATTGAAGGACCGGCACACTCAACAGACTTTAATTCCAGAAAAGATTAATTGCAATTTATATCATGACATTACTCACTATCGACTGGCTCTTATTCACAGAAAA
>CAIWKU010000356.1 GCA_903913355.1 uncultured Bacteroidota bacterium
AGATTAGATAATTTTTATAGTACCAAGTTTGTTAGAGATGGAGCAGGAAATATTGTAAATGCTGCTGGTGTACCCATTCAAGCTCCCTCTTTGAGTGATAATAGCAACCGTGGTCTTATCGGACATTTAAATCCTGATTTTACCTTTGGTGTAAGTAATAAAGTTTCCTATAAAAGCTTTAGCCTGAGTTTCCAATTTGATGGAAGAATTGGTGGCAAAATTTATGACAGGGTATTATACCAGGGTAATAACGGTGGTACTTCTATAGAAAGTGCTTCCGGAGCTTTTGGTGTAGCACGTTTAGCCGATTGGAATGTTGCTAAAGGAAATGGTGGAACTCTTCCTTCAACCTATCCCGGATCTTATGTTGGTCAAGGCGTTGTAATTGCTTCAGGTACGCCTCACTATACAAATGGCCAGATTGATAATATGTCTAGCTTAACATTTGCAACCAACACAACACCAACTACTGTTCAGAATTATTTATCAAGCGGTATTGGAAGCAATTTTGATGAATATTATATGGTAGATCGTTCTTTTGTTAAATTAAGAGAAGTAAGTCTTTCTTATAATCTTCCGGCAAAATTCGTAAATAAGAAATTGTTCAAAGCGGTTTCTGTTTCTCTGGTTGGAAGAAACCTTCTCTATTTTGCTAAAAGGCAGGATTTTGATATCGAACAATATGCATCAGGTTTTAATATCGCCGACAGAAGCATAGGTGGTACATCTTCGACTGATCTTCAGAGTGCTGTTGCCAGGAGATTTGGTTTCAACCTTAATTTCAGTTTATAAACAGTAACAACCTAAAAATATGTATATGAAAAATAAGTCTTTTAATTTTTTACTAACCATTATCATAGCAACAGTTGTTGTTATGAGTGCAGGTTGTCAGAAAGGGGACATTTTGTCAAACCCCAATGCAGCCAGTTCAAACAGCTCAGTTCCGGTTTCTTTGTTATTGAATCACATTACCTACTGTATGTATGAAGGTGGCGGTGTAGTAGATGGCAGAGCTGGTGCAGTAAATGAGTTTGCCTGGGATCTTCCCTTTATCTGGAGCCAGTACCATATCTCGAATTACCAATATTATAGAGGGAATAATTTTTATAACTGGTCAAGTTCTGCTACCAATTATGACATGTTGAAATATACAATTCTGATGGAGCAACAGGCTGCCAGCCAGTATGGATCAACTCCGAACTCTTACAAAGCTTTGGCTAAATTCTTCAGAGCATATAGCGCTATATGGCTTAGCCAAAGAGTTGGAGACATTCCAATGAGTCAGGCAGGTAATCCCAACAACCTCACACCTAAATACGATTTGCAGCATGATGTGTATAAAAATGCATTGGCTTTATTAGATACTGCCAATACTTTATTGGGAGGCTTGGGTACCTTGAATGCGAATGTTGTAGTTGCTGGAGATATATTTGGCTTAACTAATTTACAGTGGCAGAAAATTGTGAATGCTTATAAATTGAGAGTTTTAATCAGTTTAAGTAAGAGGGCTGTTGATAATGCAGATTTGAATATTCCTGCTCAGTTTGCAACGATTGTAAATGGATCAACTGGAAGTGCACCTGCTTATCCATTGCTTTCTGGTAACTCAGATAATATGCTTTTTAAGTATAACACAGCTTTTAATGGTTATCCTATCTGGTCAAGAGGTAACGGACCTTATAATAACTATTCTAATATCTGTAACACATTCTTAAGTATACTAACTGCTAATAAAGACCCAAGAACTTTCATAGCAGCTACTCCAGCCCCTGCTCAAATTACAGCGGGTAAAACGGTAAGTGATTTTACTGCTTATGTTGGAGGTGATATTACCCTTCCGTTGAGTACATTGTTTAACAATGGATCTACACCTGCTACAAGTATCTATTCTTATGCAAATTGGAACAGATATTATACTGCAACCCCAGCTGGTGCTGTTGCGAATGCAGAACCTTATATTGTGATTGGATATCCTGAAATGTGTTTCAATATAGCTGAAGGTATCAACCGTGGATGGGTATCTGGCACTACAGCTACTTGGTACAATAATGGCATCAATGCATCGCTTGCTATTTATGGATTAACCCAGGGACAGACTTATACAGTAGGCGATGTGGGTGGAAAAACTATTGGAACAGTTACAATTGATATCAATTCTTTTCTTACCAACCCTAATGTTGTTTACGCAGGAGATAATGCTACTGGCTTGAATCAAATTCTTACACAGAAATATGTTGCTTTCTTTCAAAATTCAGGTTGGGAAGCTTTTTATAACTGGAGGAGAACTGGTGTTCCTGCTTTTGCACAAGGAGGTGTAGGAATTGGAACTACAAATAGCCTGATACCTGTTCGTTGGCAATATCCATCGGATGAGTTGAACTATAATGGAGCCAATTGCAAAGCTGCCATAACCTCTCAGTATGGTGGGACAGATGATGTGAACGCAAAAATGTGGTTGATTAAATAAAAATTTGAACTCAATAAGCGGTAAAAATCATGTTTACCGCTTATTTTTTTATTATTATATGAAAAGAGTTATTGTTTGCCTCTTATTGAGCATCCCTTTTTTAGGTAAAACCCAGATTGAGGATAGTGCCAAAAGAATGATCAAGTTACAAGGCGCATTAAATTTCAGGGATTTAGGTGGCTATTCTACCAAAGATGGTAAACAAGTGAAATGGGGAAAAATTTACCGATCAGCCGAAATCAATAACCTTACCACTTCCGATTTAATTATGCTGGATCATCTTACCATTAATTATGTAATGGATTTTCGAGGCCCGGCTGAGGTGGCTACAGCACCAGATAAAATTCCAACGCATGCTGTAAGAGTTTCATTGCCTTATGGAAGCGAAAATGTGGGTGATAAAATGAAGATGATGAAAATGATGAGCTCCGCATCAACAGGTGACAGTATTATGCTTCCTTTTTATACTAACATAGATTCATTTGGAAAAAGGTATAAGCCTGTTTTTGAGGTTTTGCTGAAAAACGCAAATGATAGCGCTATTCTGTTTCATTGCACCGCGGGCAAAGACAGGACAGGTATTGGTGCTGCTCTGATATTATATGCATTAGGTGTTGATGAAAGAAATATTATCAATGATTTCCTGGCTTCAAATTATTACAGAAAACCTGATAATGAGCGCATGAGAGGAATGCTGGTGAATACCTACCACATGAATCCGGCAGTGGTTGAAGATGTTTTGGGTGTTAAGGAAAAATACCTCCTGGCTACATTTGAAACCATCCGGTCAAAATATGGGAGTATGGATAATTATCTTGAAAAAGAAATGGGTCTAACCAAGAAAAATATAAAAACTCTGCGACAGAAATACGTAAACTAAAAGTCATCTGCTGTACTGAGTAACTCGTTTTAGTTTTCCAAAAAAGGTGGACCTGTCTAGGTCGGGCCTTTTCTTTATTTTAAAACTTACCAACATGAAAATATATTTATTGCTGATTTCTTTAGCAGTTATTTCAACCTTTACTGCAAAGGCACAAAGAAAAACTGAAAATATCATTGTGGTTACACTAGATGGTATGCGTTGGCAGGAGGTTTTTAATGGTGCAGATCCTGTTTTGTTGAAAAATAGCGCATTTACAAAAGATAGTGAATCTACCTCTTCTAAGTTCTGGAATGATACATTGAATATCAGGAGAAAAAAATTGTTTCCTTTTATTTGGTCTGAGGTTGTTAAAAATGGCCAGATTTATGGAAACAGGAAATATAAGAATGATGTTGATAATGCCAACCCCTATAAATTTTCTTATCCAGGATACAATGAAATATTCACCGGCTATCCGGATACTGCTGTAAATTCCAATGATAAGATACTCAATAAGAACACAAATGTACTTGAGTTTATAAATAAGCAACCTGCATATAAAGGGAAAGTGGCAGCTTTTACTACCTGGGATGTATTTCCTTATATTTTGAATAAATGGAGAAGCGGACTTTATGTGAACTCAGATGTAGATACCTTACAATTCGAATCATCTAATTTGAAACTAATCAATGATCTCCAGTTTCTGACGACTAAGCCAATTGGCGTGAGGCCAGATGTATTAACGTATATGGCAGCAAGGGAATACCTGAAAGCCTACCATCCAAAAGCTTTATATATTGCTTTTGATGAAACAGATGATTTTGCACATGGGGGAGAATATGATCAATACTTGGGTAGTGCCTATGCAGAAGACAGAATGATTGCAGATCTCTGGAATTATATACAATCTGTTCCTGAATATAAAAATAAAACCACCATGATCATAACTTGTGATCACGGACGTGGGGATCTGGTTAAGGAGCAATGGAAAGATCATGGCCAAAAAATTTCAGATGCCGGGCATATCTGGATTGCAGCAATTGGTCCGGATACAAAGCCATTAGGTGAAATCAAAACTCCTATTGTTTTATATCAAAAACAATTAGCAGCTACATTCGCAGCTATCTTAGGATTTACTTTTGAAGCGGAGCATCCGGTTGCTGCACCTATTCAGTCAATTTATACAAAGTAAAATGGATACAATTACCATCAATAACGTGGTTAATGAAATACTTTCCTTATACCAGCAGTTCGGAAATAGTGATTATATCGGAGAACCGGTTTCCCAAATTGAACATATGTGTCAATGCGCTGCATTAGCTCAACAAAACGGGCATGATGATGAGGTTATATTAGCTGCGTTTTTTCATGATATAGGGCATTTATGCGAGCAGGATAAGGACGCAGTTCATATGGGCGATTATGGATTGGTAGATCATGAAAAATTAGGCTCAGAATATTTATTAAATAGAGGATTTTCAAAAAAAATTGCCGCATTGGTTGAATCGCATGTAGCTGCCAAGCGCTATCTTACTTATGTTTTCCCTGAGTATTATGAAAAATTATCAGTAGCCAGTAAAATTACGCTGATACATCAGGGAGGAAAGATGACAGAGACGGAAGCCAGGTTATTTGAATTGGACCCATTATTCGATATCTATATTGCTTTACGGAAATGGGACGAGGAAGCGAAATTGGAAAATATACCGCTGCCCTCTCTTGAGCGATATCGTGAAATGATGATCCTTCATTTGAAGGGTCAACAATAAGGGTAATTATAAATAGCTAACGGGTAGGTTTGATGCTTCCGTTTGGATTCCAGGATATTATGTAAATAGTAATACAACTTTTAACAGACTCTGGTGTTTTCGTTGTGGTATAAGTACTTTTAAATAAATACGAAATGCATAGAGGGCAGTAGCAGTAACTACTAAAGTTTATTCAATGCAATCTTCGGAAAATAGTAACCTGACTTTATTATTCATGCTTTGCAGTAATTACTAGCTTTAATATTATACAAGTGCCTTCAAAAAGAATAAGCTTATATTATAATAAACACAAGGATGTTTTTGTGGCTATCTATGCTGCTATGATTTGTTTCCTTACCTATGCAGTTGTTTATGCTTTTAGAAAGCCTTTCACGGTAGGAACTTACGAAAAACAGGCACCGTTTCTTGGACTGCATTTTAAAGATGCCTTGGTGATTAGCCAGGTATTAGGCTATATGCTGAGTAAATTCTTTGGAATTAAATTTATTTCAGAGCTGAAAAGGGTTGGACGCGGAAAAATTATTCTTCTATTGATAGGTATTGCCTGGCTGTCATTGCTCTTTTTTGCCATCCTTCCTTCCCCTTGGAATATTACATTTATGTTTATTAACGGCTTCCCTTTGGGGATGATATGGGGAATTATTTTTTCTTATGTAGAAGGAAGAAAAGCTACGGATTTTATTGGCGCTTCCCTGGCTGTCAGTTTTATCTTCTCTTCCGGTTTGGTAAAGTCAATTGCTAAATCGTTAATGATTGATTTTCATATAACAGAGATGTGGATACCATTTGTAACCGGATTGGTATTCATCATTCCACTTTTTATACTTGTTTATTTACTAGAAAAAATACCTCCCCCTTCAGAAGAAGATATTGTTTTAAAAGTAACCAGAAAGCCTTTGAACAAACAGGAAAGAAAAGAGTTTTTTACAAGTTTTCGTCCTGGATTAATCTTGCTGATTATTATATATGTATTTCTGACAGTTTTTAGAGATATCAGGGACAATTTTGCCGCCGATATATGGAAAGACCTTGGATTTGGAAACCAGCCCTCTGTTTTCACGAATACGGAAATTCCGATTACTATCCTTGTACTTATTTTGATAAGCTCTATGATACTAGTTCGAAATAATCGCAAGGCATTTATGATTACTCATTTTATTATTATTGCTGGTTTCCTTATTGCTGGCCTGAGTTCTTTACTTTTTGTGATGCATTGTTTAAGCCCGTTTATGTGGATGACTTTGGTAGGATTGGGGCTCTATATCGGATATATCCCTTTTAATTGTGTTTTATTTGATCGGATGATCGCCACTTTTCAATCTGCTTGCAATTATGGATTCCTTATGTATCTGGCAGATTCCTTTGGATACTTAGGTAGTGTGGGTGTTATTGTCATGAAAACTGTATTTAATGTGAATCTTAAATGGACAATTATATACAGTAACGGCGTAATCTATTTATCAATAATAGGCATTGCACTCACCAGTTTTGCCATCATCTATTTTAATAAAAAGTACAAAAATTTATTCGGGTAACATGAAATCCAATTCATCTGCTATTGTTATCGGAGCCGGTATTGTTGGTCTGGCTGCAGCCCGCGCACTAAGCTTAAAAGGCTATGCCGTTACAGTTATAGAAAGATCTGAAAAAGCAGTGGGTGCTTCTATCCGCAATTTTGGAATGATTTGGCCAATCGGGCAACCGGATGGGGTACTATACCAGCGGTCGATACGGTCAAAAATGATTTGGCAAGAAATGGCAGATAGTATGGGCTCCTGGTATGATGAATGTGGAAGTTTACATATTGCTAATAAGGCTGATGAATGGGATGTACTCAGAGAATTGGAAGCAGCTTTTTCTGCATCTGGAAGACCTGTTCAGTTGCTCAATAAATTTGAGATTAACAAAAGATTTACCGGGATTAATACTGAAAATATAATCGGTGGGTTATATAGTCCAACCGAAATGATTATTGACCCTCGGGAATCAATTGTTGCAACCGCAAGCTATTTAGAGGAATATTTAAAAATTGATTTTCTTTTTGGAAAAAATGTATCGGGTATTGAGTCTGGTAAAGTTATTTTAGGCAAACAGATTCTTCAGGCTGATTTGATTGTATTATGCAACGGAACCGATTTCGAAACTTTATATCCCGATTTATTTATTTCTTTGGCTATCACTAAGTGTAAACTTCAAATGATGCGTTTTACTAACGTACAGGGCGAACCCAGAATAGGGGTTTCTGTATGTGGCGGACTTTCACTAATTCATTACAATAGCTTTAAAGCTGCAAACTCATTATCTATATTGCAAAAAAGATACGAAACTGAAATGGCTGAGTACTTAAAATGGGGCATTCATGTAATGGTATCTCAAAACGAAGCTGCAGAACTAACCGTTGGCGATTCGCATGAGTACGGAAACACTTTCGACCCCTTTGATCGTTTCGAAATCAATCAACTGGTCATGGAGTATCTGGCAAAATTTGTTTTTTGCAATAATTGGAAACTCACACAATCCTGGAATGGCATATATGCTAAAATGACCAATGGGGAAACGGAGGTTTTTTTAAATCCGGAACCAGGCGTTTATATATTGAATGGATTAGGTGGTGCAGGTATGACACTTTCTTTTGGGTTAGCAGAAGAAAAATTGGCAACTTTATAGCAGATAATGAAAACCTAATGTATGTATAAATACATTTTAGCAGTAAGCATATTCTATTGCATTGCTTGTAGCGCAAATGCCCAACCCAAAAACTACACGGTTTCCAATGCTCACTCACATAATGATTATGTGCATCCCGATCTTTTCTATGCGGCCTATTCTGAAGGCTTTGGATCGATTGAATCAGATATTTTTTTATACCAGGATCAACTGATCATTGGACATGATACTGCTGATCTGAAAGCCGGACTCACCTTAGAAAAATATTATCTGTTACCACTTGACTCCTGTGCCAGGAGTAATGGAGGTAAACAGGTTTACCAAAAGAAGAAAAAACAATTGATTCTGCTGATCGATATAAAAACTTCTCCAACAGAAACATTGAATAAGCTGGTAAGTATACTTGAAAAATTTCCATTATTGATTAGTAACCCGACCCTTCGATTTGTAATCACAGGAAACCGTCCATCGCCTGTATTGTATACCAGTTACACCAAGTATATCTGGTTTGATGGAATTCTTTCAGATCATTATGAATCTGAAGCATTATCCCGAATAGTTATGATGAGTGATAATTTCAGAAAATATGCCGGCTGGGATGGGAAAACGGATATCAGCGCATCAGATAAAGAAAAACTATTGACAAGTATTCAGTCATCTCACGCCCTTCGAAAGCCAGTTCGTTTCTGGAATGCTCCGGATACGATTCTTGCCTGGAAGCAGTTTATGCAACTGGGGGCAGACTATATAAATACGGATCATATACGTGAACTGGCTGCATTCCTGAAGCAATAGTTAACACAGGAACTAAGCTTTTAGGAGAATTGCAGCCATTCAAAAGAGTAATCTGCTCTTTATACCAAGCATATTGATTTTCAAGGCTTAAATGGACTTAATTCGGGGATAATCAGCCCAAAGGCAATGAAAACTGGTAAAACCCGAAGAATTCACTACATTTAATCATTAAAAATTAATATTATGGCAACAGGAGTTGTAAAATGGTTCAATGATTCAAAAGGTTTTGGATTCATCACACCAGATGATGGTGGAGAAGATTTGTTCGCACATTTTTCTGCAATTAATATGGGCGGATTTAAATCTTTGAAAGAAGGACAGAAAGTGTCTTTTGAAGTAACTGATGGCAAAAAAGGTAAACAAGCTTCAAACATTCAATCGGCAGAATAGCCCGAAACTCTGTTACCGAAAGGTGCACAGATTTGTCTGTACCGTACCCTACCTAATTTACTGTAGCGCTGTGTTGAACTATCAATGCAGCGCTTCTTTTGTTATTCCACTTCTCTAATCTGCGCAATCCATATTGGTTAACACTTTCGACCTACTGAAAGGATGGAATGACAATAACAGATATCCACCTCCATTTAATGAGGGATCTTTTTGGAAAAGACCCAGATTATGTAATCCAATTACCAGGGGACCCAGTTTTACGGCCGCTCCTACCCATAACTGTCCTTGTGTATTGTATTGAACTGGTAGGTAGGCCCCTAACCCAATGGTTTCCCACCTGGGTGTGAGGGTCAGTAAATTCAATTCACGGGTTCTTAGTTTGGTATAACTTGTTGTAGAATAAAAGTTAAGGCTTAGATCACTATTCACATAAAAATGACTACCCAGATTTTTGTCAATATTGATCACCAATCGGGTTGGATTGGTAATTGAGAAACTGTTTGTTACGTTTCCGGTTGATGAAAACAGTGTTGCCAGCGAATCCCTGAAACCCTGAAGGGTTGAAGAAGCACTTAATTTTTGATCTAAACCATTGTCTTGAATAGTAGATACAGGATTTGAAAATTGCAGTGAGTTGGCACTGGGTGTATAATAATTTGAACCAATATCCATGAGACTTGCACCAATTTTCCAGCTATAATTCAGGTTATTTTTAACCGGATTACCATATTCCTCTTCATTGTAAATCATGTATTCTATTCCAAGGCTTAATCCAATCCCTAATTTGGTTTTATTAAAAAAATCACTAAAGCCCCCATTCCCGGTTCCCTGGTCATAGGTATCAGAATAGCCAAACCCACCACCACCACCAGTAAATGTATATGTGGTGTCAGTTACATTTTTGTTTTCCAGATAACTTATTTTGTTTAATTTAAGATAAGCTCCCGAAAGGCCTTTCATAATCTGTAAAGTAACCCCTCCGGTAAGTTTCTGATAATTATTTTCAATAAGCACCTGCGAATAATTCAGATCGGCCTCGAGCCAGCCGGTATGTGTAATAAATCCATCCAGATAAGGAGTGTTACGGTTGTTTATTAGAAAACTGTGAATACTGGTTACTGTATCCACAATGTTTGCCGGCTGGGTTTTAATATGATTATAAGTGCGTCCGCGAATATTAAAATTGATGGCATGCGAATGATCTATCTTGTATAAAAAATTCAAAAGACTTACATCAGCAGTGGCATGAATAAAATGGCTGTTTAACCCCTGGTTGAATTTTAGCGCTGAGCTATCGTAATGAGAAAATGTAAAATTTTGTAAGTAAATAGAATTGGTACTCATTTTAAACTGTAAAGAAAACAAACTGAGATCCCATTTATATAGTGAACCAACAGATGCTGCCGGATTATTAAAAACAGCGGTACTTCCAGTATAGGGAGAACCGTTCAAAGCCTGATAGCCCTGAGATTTTAACGAATAAGCCGTTAAAAGGAAAGATAAAAAAATCAGGTAGTGAATAAAATGCTTCATTACTAAAAATCTTGAAATGACTTATCAAAAATCAAGCTCTTAAACCTGATTATCTTGGTAATTTTCACAAATATCTTCATTGTCAGTCATAGGCAAGTCACAGATTGGCCCGTAAACCTTATTTGTTGACTACTCAACCATTTAAAATCTAAATTGTTGATAATCAATAGAAAGCTAAGATATTTCTGTCTTTGAGAGTGAAATATACAAATAATGGTGGTTTTTGCAGGTCAACCGAAGGTTTTTATAGTTTATCACGTCTAAATCAGTAATAAAGAAATACTTGAACGAAAAGGATCTCATTTTTTCTTTGCAAAAAGGTGATTCCGGTGCTTTCAGGCATCTTGTGGATACCTGGCAGCACATGGTGTATAACACTGTGCTAAGTATTGTGCAGGATATACAGGAAGCAGAAGATATTGCACAGGAAGTATTTATACAGATATTCCAATCGATTGGTAGTTTCCGGGGAGACGCCAAACTCTCTACCTGGATCTATCGGATAGCAGTATCAAGGTCTTTGGATGCGGTTCGAAAGAGCAAATCAAAAAAAATGCTTGCCAACCTGAAATCTAAGTTTGGATTAAGTGATAAAGAAGAATCAGCCATTCATTTTTATCATCCGGGGGTTCAGGCCGAAAATAAAGAGCGATCAGAGCTGCTTTTCAGAGCAATGAAAAAACTCCCGGAAAACCAACGTATTGCATTTGTGCTGATTAAACTCGAAGGATTGGGCTATGCGGACACTGCTGAGATTATGAAACTAACGATTAAATCAGTGGAGGCATTGATGCATCGGGCAAAAGAAAATTTACGTA
>CAIWKU010000357.1 GCA_903913355.1 uncultured Bacteroidota bacterium
ATCTTTACAAAATATGTCAGGTTATCTTCTGTCAATTTCGTTTTTTCAAGAATGCCTACAATGGCTGGAGCGATGGGATGCCTATCTGTTTTTGAAAATAAATACAGTATGGACCAACCCTGTTCTCGACAGTATTTATCCCTGGTGGCGGGATGCGAATGCCTGGATTCCTCTTTATTTATTTCTGCTGCTTTTTGCCATCATGAATTTTAAAAAGAAAGCATTCCCCTGGATACTATTTGCGGTGCTTACGTTAGTTCTGACCGATCAGTTGAATAGCACTTATATCAAAAACTGGGTAGGCAGGTTACGTCCCTGTAGTGACCCCAATTTTATGGGGCATGTCAGGCTTTTGTTAAATAATTGTTCGGGGGGCTTTAGCTTCCCATCTTCACATGCTGTCAATCATTTTGGGTTTGCCATGTTTGTTTTTCTCACATTACGCCCCATATTTAAAAAATGGGGGTATCTTTTGTTTTTCTGGGCAGGGAGCATCGTGTATGGTCAGGTATATGTGGGTGTCCATTATCCCATAGATGTATTCTGTGGTAGTATATTGGGATGTTTACTTGGGTATATGATGGCAACTATTTTTAATAAAAAGATCGGGTTATTGAATACGGATATGCTTTAATTTACGGACATGATTAGCCAACGTTCAGTTTTAATGATTCTAGCTCTTTGCGTGATTACCTATTTGTTGGGTATGACCCTGGTTCCTCTCATGGACATTGATGCTTCACAATATGCTTCAATTAGCAGGGAAATGCTGGCAAACAAAAGCTACCTCAAACTATATGATCTGGGGATAGATTATCTGGATAAACCACCGATGCTGTTCTGGTTATCTGTTATCAGCATGAAATTATTCGGGGTACACGATTGGGCCTACCGCTTGCCTTCTTTACTGTTTGCCATATTATCCGTGTATAGTACCTATCAATTGGCAAAGGTATTTTACCGTAAAGAGATTGCTCAGTTAAGTGCACTGGTATTGGCCAGCTCTCAGGCGATGTTTCTGATTACACATGATGTTCGTTGTGATACTATGTTAATGGGCTGGGTAATTTTCAGCATCTGGCAAATGGCTGAATGGTATAAAAATGGGGGATGGAAACATTTTCTGCTGGCATTTATTGGTATTGCCGGTGGAATGATGACAAAAGGCCCTATTGCCTTGATGGTTCCGGCTTTTGCATTCGTGCCACATTTTATACTGCAAAGAAACTGGAAACAATTGTTTCGTTGGGAGTATATACTGGGCTTATTAATTATTGGCATATTGCTGATACCCATGAGTATTGGATTGTACCAGCAATTTGATCTGCATCCGGGGAAACTGATTAATGGTGTTCCGATCAAATCGGGGCTTCGTTTTTATTACTGGACACAAAGTTTTGGAAGATATACAGGTGAAAATGTATTTCATGAAATGAGCTATTTCACTTTTCTTCTGGAAAATATGCTTTGGAGTTTTTTGCCCTGGATATTTTGTTTTTTGTTGGGACTTGTATTTTCCTTGATAGAACTGGTCAAAAAGAAATTCCGCATCGAGGCAAAAGAGGAGTGGATCAGTACCGGTGGTTTTATGGTAACCTATTGTATTCTGGCAAGAAGCCAGGCACAATTGCCACATTATATTTTTGTTGTGTTTCCTTTGGCAGCGATTGTAACAGCAAGGTTTTTATATCGGTTATTTTATACAGGGGAATTGCTCAGGTGGAAACGGCCTTTGTTAATACTACATGCCGTCATCTTTTCTTTGCTTTGGGCAGCTGTGATCGTATTAATGGCCTGGCCTTTTGAACAAGTGCCTAAATATGTGGCCGGTATAGCCGGTTTTTGTTTTGTATTTTTTCTGTTATTAATGGGCTCCCGTAAAAAAAGCTTTCCTATGCATCTTGAACTGGCTTTTTTTACAATTATTGGAGTGAATGTTTTTCTGAATACTGCTTTTTATCCATCCTTATTAAAATACCAGTTGGGTAATGACGCTGCTGCATTTATTAAAGATCAGCATATACCCAAACAGGATCTCAGTATCTATGGAATAGGTGCGGGTGGTTCCTTTTATTTTTATAATGATTACCTGTTCAACACCAAAAAAAGCCCCCATGATTTTCAGGAAAATGAAATCGTGTTAACGGCCAAAGACAGTTTACCGGTATTTCAGCAACTATTTCCTAAACTTAAAATAATGCATGAGGGAAACCATTTTGGGGTTTCACAGCTAACTTTGCCTTTTCTGAATCCCGAAACAAGGGAAAAGGAATTGCCCAAATACCTGATCATCGACCTTAGCGGGAATCGATGAGGTAATTGGAGCCTATTTGATTAGATTTGGCAAAATCCATGACAGAAATCCTTATCATATTAGTACTGGTCATCATTAATGGATTATTCTCTATGGCCGAGATCGCTTTGATTTCTGCCAGAAAAGCAAGACTCGAAGCCCAGGCCTTAAAGGGCGACCCGGATGCTAAAAGAGCACTCAACCTGGCTAATCACCCCGATACTTTTTTATCAACTGTACAAATAGGGATTACCGTAATCGGGGTATTCACGGGGATTTATTCCGGCGACAGGTTTAAGCAACCCCTTCAACAATGGCTGTCTGGTTTTGAACTTACCAAACAATATAGTGCCACCATTGCAACAGTATGTATTGTAATCATACTTACTTATTTATCCCTGGTTTTGGGGGAGTTGGTTCCTAAGAGGATCGGATTAAGTGACCCTGAAAAAATAGCGAAGGCAGTTGCCGGTCCTATGCGTTTTATCAGTTGGATCATGCACCCCTTTATTTGGTTATTAAGCAAGTCGGCCCATTTCATTGTCAGTTTACTGAAAATAAAAGATAATGAGAACCAGGTAACCGAAGAAGAGATTAAAGCCATCATCAGCGAAGGAACGGAGCAGGGTGCGATAGAAGAAGCAGAACAGGAGATTATTGAAAGGGTATTTCATCTGAGCGACAGGAATATCACCTCATTGATGACGCATCGCACAGATATTATCTGGCTGAATGGTAACAAAACTGTTGAAGAACTGAAAGAGGAATTGTCTGATATGATCCATTCTGTATACCCGGTATGTGAGCGTACGATTGACCAGATCAAGGGCGTGGTTTCGATCAAGGACCTTTTTTCTGCACAAGATGGGGCAACTGTGTTTTCCATTATGAAACCGGCGATGTATGTTCCTGAAAACAATACCGCTTACCAGGTATTGGAAAAATTCAGACAAACCAAAATCCACCAGTGTTTTATTGTGGATGAATATGGAACTGTATTGGGGTTAATGACCTTAAATGATATTCTCGAAGCCATAGTAGGAGATATACCTCAGGAAGAAGATGAGGATTTTGGTATTACCAAAAGAGCAGATGGCAGCTACCTGATTGATGCCCAGATGCCCTTCTATGATTTTTTATCTCATTTTGATAAAACGGAATGGATGCTGGAAGGCGATCAGGATTTTGATACCCTCGCCGGATTCATTATTCATCAGTTGGAGCGAATACCCGCTACCGGCGATAAACTCGAATGGAAAGTATTTACCTTTGAAATCGTTGATATGGATAATCACCGAATTGACAAAGTACTGGTATCGACTGAAGAACCTTTAGACCTGGGTCATGCTTAAAAATCAAATACTGCGATCGTTTTCGGATAATCCAGTTTCCAGCTTTTCTCGGTCCCCTTGCTTTTAACATGGAAAATATTGGTCTGACTACTCTCATAATCATATAACATACTGCAATCCACTTCCAGCTTTTTGACTTCCGGTATTTTTGCTATTTCAAAATAACTCCAGGCACTTTCTTTTTGTATCTCATAGCCAATAAAGGAAAATGAAACCGGTTTCCCATTGATCTTGATATGCAATTTCTGACTAATATAATTGCTGATCTGTTTATCAATAAATGCTTTATCTGTTGGGGTATTGATATCTATTTTACCGGGGGTATATTTTCGAAGTGTCTTTTCCAGGTCTTCAGTAAATACCCTTACACTGATTTCAACGGTTTCCGCTTTTGCATTATGATTGATTTCAATCACGGATACAAAAAAAGGGTGTAACAGGGCAATTAGTCCTGTGGTTATCCATTGAACCATTATATTTACCATTCAACCATGATTTTTTTTCCAGTACAAATGTCATCATTAATTTGACTTATCGCACATGAATGATTTCAATTTATATTTTGAGATAGGGTTCCGGCATATAGCCGACCTGAAGGGCTATGACCATATCCTTTTTGTAATGGCGCTCTGTTTGCGCTATGAATTTACCGACTGGCGAAAATTACTCATTCTGGTAACGGCATTTACCATCGGTCATTCTATTACACTGGCATTGAGCGTATTTAACCTGGTATCTTATTCTGTTAAATGGATCGAGTTTCTGATACCGGTTACTATCGTGCTGACTACCATCAGTAATGTGTTTGTGAAGAAGTTTGTTTTTAAATCAAAATTCCCGCTTATTTATTTTTTAGCCCTGTTTTTTGGTCTGGTGCATGGTTTGGGGTTTAGTAATTACCTGAAAAGCCTATTGGGTACTGATCATAGTGTGGTTTGGCAATTGCTGGCATTTAATATTGGGCTGGAAGCCGGACAGCTCATCATCGTTCTTTGTGTATTGTTAATATCTTTAGTGTTTACCCGCATACTCAGATGCAGCCGGAGAGAATATATTTTGTATTTTTCAGGCGGCATTTTTGCAGTTGCGTTGCAAATGGCTATTGAAAGAATTCCATAATAAACCAAAATAACAATGAGAAAAATCGCTTTTCTGGGTATGGTATTGGGTTTTGTATTGCAGTTATCTGCACAAAACATCATGAATAACCCAACTTCGAACCATGGTAATAAGTTTGAACAACTGGGTACCATACTGCCTACTCCCAATGAGTATCGAACAGCCAGTGGTGCCCCCGGAACAAAATACTGGCAGCAAAGGGCCGATTATGATATCAAGTGTGAACTGGATGAGCCAAATTTTAAATTGAAAGGAAGCGAAACGGTTACTTACTATAATAATTCTCCCGATGTGTTAACCTATTTATGGCTTCAGTTAGATGAAAACCAGCATAGTACGGTGAATAACGCAAATTATCAAAGTTCCAGTACGCTGCCCCGTTCAGTTAGTACGGGTATGATTGATCAGTTAGAATCGCAGAAAGTGGATAATGGATATGGTGAGATCATTTCAAAAATCACGGATATTACCGGGAAGCCTTTGAAATACATCATTAATAAAACCATGATGCGCATTGATCTTCCTACGCAGTTGAAACCCGGACAAAAAATCGTGTTCAATATTGACTGGTCTTATAAAGTATCCAATAAATCAGTGATGGGAGGAAGAGGTGGATATGAAATTTTCTCTGAAGATGGTAATGCTCTTTTTACTATGACACAATGGTTCCCAAGACTATGTGTGTACAGTGATTTTCAGGGATGGCAGAATCACCAGTTTGCCGGAACAGGAGAGTTTGCATTGGCATTTGGTAATTATACTGTTGCAATTACAGTTCCTGCTGACCATGTAATCATGGGTACCGGAGAGTGCCAGAATTATGCACAGGTATTATCGCCTGCCCAACAGGCTCGCTGGGCAAAAGCACAGGTAGCCAAAGAACCTACAGAAGTGGTTACCCTGGCCGAAGCAGTGGCAGCAGAAAAGCAAAAAAGTAAGCAAAAGAAAACCTGGATATTCAAAGCCCAGAATGTAAGAGATTTTGCATGGGCAGCCAGCCGCAAATTTGTTTGGGATGCAATGCCTGCCTATATAGAGGGAAAGAAAGTAATGTGTATGAGTGCATATGCAAAAGAAGCATATGGCCTGTATCGTAAATACTCTACCAAACTGGTAGCACATACGATTAAAACCTATTCTAAATTTTCTATTCCTTATCCCTACCCAGTGGCACAAAGTATTGAAGCCAATAATGGGATGGAATATCCAATGATTTGTTTTAATAACGGACGTACCGAAAAAGATGGTACGTATAGCGAGAATACAAAAAATGGAATGGTAGGTGTGATCATTCACGAAGTAGGGCATAATTTCTTCCCAATGATTGTGAATAGTGATGAACGCCAATGGACCTGGATGGATGAGGGTTTGAATAGTTTTGTAGAATACCTTACAGAAGAACTGTATGATAATAAATTCCCTTCACGTCGGGGGCCAGCCTGGGGAATCGTAGATTATATGAAGTCGCCAAAGGAACAACTGGAACCGATCATGAGTAATAGTGAAAATATTATCAGCCTGGGTTCGAATGCCTATGCGAAACCATCAGCGGGTCTGAATATTTTACGTGAAACCATTATGGGTCGTGAGCTGTTTGATTACGCATTTAAAGAATATGCAAGAAGATGGGCTTTCAAACACCCAACACCTGCAGATTTTTTCAGAACCATGGGTGATGCAAGTGGTGAGAACCTGGATTGGTTTTTTAGAGGTTGGTTTTTTGGGATTGAACCTTGTGACATTTCTATTGATAGCGTTCGTCATGCTGTATATGATCCCAATGCAACTCCTTCGGCAGGAGGTGGCGGTTTTGGCGGAAGAGGTGGTGCAAGACCCGGTGGATTTGGTGGCAATGGACCACGCGGAATTGCCAAACCATTGGTGAATCCTTTCGAAGACATTTCAAAAGTTCGTAACCGTACAGATAAAAATATTGTATTCTTAACAGATGCAGATACCAGCCTTCGTGATTTTTATTGGAAATATGACAGAGGTTTGGAGCCTTATGATTCTGTAACTAAACTACCTGCACCAACTCCGGGAGCAGCAACTGCCCCTGAGCCACTGACGGATGCTGAAAAAGAAAAATACGGTAACGTGCATTTGTATGAGATTAGTTTCAGCAATAAAGGCGGTCTGGTGATGCCCATTATTGTAGAATTTACATTTGCAGATGGAACCAAAGAAACAGAAAGGATCCCTGCTCAGATATGGAGAAAGAATGAGAAAAACGTGACCAAATTGTTTATGACAAAACAAAAAGCCGTAAGTATCCAGCTTGATCCTATGAAAGAAACAGCAGATATTGATGAAAGCAATAACAGCTGGCCAAAAACAGATGTTACTGATAGATTTTCATTGTTCAAAGGCAGGGTTGCCGGCGGACGTGGTGGGGGCGGTGGTGCCCAGGGTTTAAACCCGATGCAGGCTGCACAAAAAAAATAGGCTAGCAAAACAAAATATAAAGCCACTTGATTAATTTCAGGTGGCTTTTTAAATGAATATTTATGAAGAAAATATTTCTGGTTAGCTTTTGGCTTCTGGTAGTCGTTTATGCTTTTGCGGGTAGGGTAGATACGGTATATATCTATAGCAAGGCATTGAAAAAGGAAACCCGTTTAGTAATCATAACACCATCAGGCCTAAAAGAAAAAACCGACCATTTGCCAGTAGTTTACCTGCTTCATGGGTACAGTGGTAACTATAGCAGTTGGTTGCATGATGCACCCCAATTGATTGCTAAATCAGATGAGCTGAATATGATCCTGGTTTGTCCTGATGGCGGCTATAGCAGTTGGTATTTTGATAGTCCAATCGATAGTACATTTCGGTATGAAACCTACATTACCACTGAGTTAATACCTTATATCGACCAAAAATATCTAACGATCCCGGATAGAAAATTTCGGGCTATTACAGGACTAAGTATGGGAGGCCATGGTGCTTTTTATCTGGCTTTTCGTCATAAAGACCTGTTTGGGTCAGCGGGAAGTATTTCTGGCGGGGTAGATATACGCCCTTTTCCAAAAAGCTGGCAATTAGACAAAGTATTGGGTAATCAGGAAGAGCATAAAGAGAATTGGGAAAAGAATACGGTGATCAACCTGGCAGATCAATTAAAAAACGGTGAACAAAAAATCACTTTTGATTGTGGAACGGCTGATTTTTTTCTGGTGGTTAACCGAAACCTTCACCAAAAATTACTGGACAAAAACATAGACCATGATTATGCCGAGCGACCCGGGCAGCATAATAAAGGGTATTGGGGGAATAGTATCGATTACCAGTTATTGTTTTTTAAAAAATATTTTACTGAGAAATAAGTAGTATAATGTAATTTTTTCTATTATCAACAAACCTGCTTAACTCAACCTTTACAAAATAAAACCTACACAATGAAACGATTCGTATCCTTGCTTTTTTGGATTGTAATAGCTACTTCTTCCAGGGCTGCCCAGGTTGATTCGATTGCTATATTTAGCAATAGCATGCATCATACCATTAAAACTGTGGTAATCACACCTTCCAATTATTCTAAAGAAAAAACAAAGAATTTCCCTGTAGTCTATATGCTGCATGGGGCAGGAGGGAGTTATTCTAACTGGATAAAATATGTTCCACATATTCAGAAACTGGCAGATGATTTTCAGATGATCCTGGTTTGTCCGGATGGGGCTTCCACCAGTTGGTATTTTGATAGCCCGATAGATAGCAGTTTTCGGTATGAAACATTTGTGGGTACAGAAGTACCTCAATATATAGACGCGAATTACAGAACCATTGCAGACAGAAAGGCCCGGGCGATTATGGGATTGAGTATGGGTGGCCATGGCAGTTTATTTTTAGGATTCCGCCATTCCGATATCTTCAGCGCCTGTGGAAGCACCAGTGGCGCTTTGCATGTATCCGTTATAACAAAGGGATATGGAGTTGAATTGAGGTTAGGGGATACAGCAGTTAACCGGAAATACTGGCATGACTGGAGTGTGTTAAATGTAATTGATCAATATCCAAAAGATTCCCTCGCTATTATAATGGATTGCGGCACCGAGGACAGGGTATTGATGATGAACCGGATGGTGCATGAAAAAATGTTAAAACTGAAAATTCCGCATGACTATATCGAGCGGCCGGGTGAACACAATTGGAAATACTGGAACAACTCAGTGGATTACCAGCTTTTCTATTTTTACAAATATTTTCGTAAAACATTGGGAGAATCCGGTAAATAAAAAAAACAACCCAATGCAGAGTTGCTTTTTTATAATACAGAATTTACAGTGAATGCCCCAGAATTAGTCACTGTACCTGCCTCCTGCATTAATCCAATCAGTAATCTTTTTCTTATCGGTAGCTGATAGCTGGCCACCCTGTGGCATAAAGCTAGGGTTGCCATCTACAGCCCTGGCCTTGATTCTGTCGCTACTGCTGGCAATAACACAATCAATAGTGAAATCTTTGCCGCCATTTGCGGAAGCGCCAGAATGACAACTAAAGCAATTTGTTTGCATCATTGTTTTTACAGCTGCAAATAATGGTCCAGAAGCATTTTGAATAACCGTAACACTGGTCGTTTTAGAACAACCAGCACCATCTTTGACAGTTATGGTAACTACGCCTGGGGCTACATTAGAAATGATATTTGAAACCTGAAAATTAGTACCATCAATACTATAGGTAAAGCCAGTACTTCCGGCAGCTGTCACAGTTACAACTCCTGTTCCACAGGCATCTGATTGTGTGGCTGTGGCAGAAATCGTGATTGTTTTCCCCGCACAAGGGTCTGTTGTTCCACTAGGATTTGTAGTAGAGGTTGTTGCGTTGGAACCGCTTCCGCTTTTACTACAAGCGAATAAAACGAATATTCCAATGCACGTAATTAGTAATAAAGGAATTAGCAGTCTGTTTTTTTTCATAGGATAGTATTCAGTTGTTATTTCAGGATACGATCCTATTTCTTTACAGGTTGCCTGAGTT
This sequence comes from uncultured Bacteroidota bacterium, assembly GCA_903913355.1. Classification (GTDB taxonomy): domain Bacteria; phylum Bacteroidota; class Bacteroidia; order Chitinophagales; family Chitinophagaceae; genus Sediminibacterium. The sequence goes on from CAIWKU010000357.1 coordinate 9,742, forward strand.
GCAAAGAAAAATTAACACCGAAACTACTTAGTTTGATATTTCCCAAACCTACACCACCCATTGGAATTTTTGTATACGGTTCAACTTCTAATAGTAGGTGATCATTTACCCGACTCGCAAATCCTGCAGAAATATTGGCAATGGATAAAACATGTGTATCTGATGATCGGTAAGAATAATTTTTTATAGTAGGCTGACCATTGTAATAGAAATCGTAATTATAATTTTCTCTTGACATGAAATAAGAACTCATCCCGGTACTCAGAAAAAAATTGTGCTTAGTTTTTGTGTTGAATGTATACCTTAAAAGAAGCGGTATATCCCACATACGGCAATAGCCATCTACTGTTTCAATTGTATATTGACTAATCCATGAACCTTTTGGTGCAGTAAAATCACCACCAGCTACCTTATAATTTTTCTGAGTATAGATAGCACCCGTATGAATAGATATATTGTCAGAAAAATGATAACCCGCCATAATACCAATATTATATCCAGGGCTATGATCGTATACGAATTTGACATTGCTTTTATCGATGCCTGCCAATATTCCAATGCTCCATGGATTAGTTGATTTTCTTTTCTTTGAGATAAATGCTGTGTTTGAGGGTATATCTGCTTTAGGGGCATCTTTGGTAACAGAACTGTCTTTTTGAGTCATAGCAACCTCAGGCTCATTTTTATCAACAGAACCAGCCATTTCTGTTTGATTATTTTTTAGCTCCTTTACTTCCGGTGCCGTTGAATTTTCGATTATTGCCTGATTTTGTGAAATCCCAGATGGAGGGTTTGTATTGCCTGATAGATTCTTTTTTATACTATTTATTCCAAAATTTGTTTTTGTCTGGGTTGCCGGTTTAAATCTGGGAGAAGAATTGTTTTCAAGATTGTCCGACCGATCAACTTCTTTTTGGAGTGGTTCAGTAATTGAATTTTGGGTCTCTTTTGTATTTAATTTATTGGATCCAACAATGGGGGCATCTAAGGTGATTGGCTTTACAGCCTTGTGATTACCAGAAATATATATAATGCCAATACTACCTGCAATGACAACAGGAATCAGCCACCAGAAAATAAAAGATATCCTCTTTTTTTCTACAGGCAATATTTCATCAAGCTTTGCCTGCATCGATTCCCAGTCAGGATTTCCCGGAGCATCAAAGCCTTCGGCGGCATCTCTGCTTAAACGGTCAAGGTCCATATCGTCGCCCGGATTATACATACGCTTTTTTATAGTCAGTTTGTTGGGTAATTATTTTTCTTAAATTATTTCTCGCCTTCGAAAGATTCGATTTAGACGCGCCTACACTAATTTTTAACATGGCAGCAATCTCTTCATGATTATAACCCTCCATTACATAAAGATTAAATACAGTTCTGTACACAGGAGATAAATTCCTAATGGCCTCAATGATCTCCCGATACATCATTTTGTCAATCCCTGTTTCCTGCGTGGTAATTACAATATCAGTTTCTGGACTGATATCCAGACTAATTAGTTTTAATTGTGTACGGCGTAAATAATCAATACAGGTATTGATGATAATTCGTTTAAACCAGCCCTTTAATAAAGCTTCTGTTTCACCCACCCGGCTTCCATCGAAATGAGCTATATTTTTATATAGTTTAACGAAAGACTCACTTACCAATTCTTCTACTTCTTCTGTTTTACTAACATATCGATATGCGATCTTTGTAGCATAGTTAAACAGTCTATGATATAATTCACGTTGGCTAATCCGATCGTTTTTACAACAGCCGGCAATAAGGGTCGATATGTGGGTAATTTCGAGGGGCAATTGATTTCTATAAACAGGTTTGGTCAATCCAATGGCAGTATGGATATTACTATCAGCCAATACGTGCTTGGAAATAATTTGGTTGCCGCAGGAAATATTTTTTTAGCGAATTATCTAAAATTCAAAAAAATCATATAATTTGTTTGTAATCAGTCGTTTATCACTGAATAACGGATTTTTTCTTCGCTGCTTTCTGACCAAAAGTTGGTGCAGGTACAATTTTGGGCAGTAAAGGCCCCGCATTACGATTCGTAGTGGTTGTGTCGGATACTTTGTTTAATTTTTTCATAGGATCATCTCCTGGGTCCTGCAAAATATCCAATACATAATTTTCAACCTTGATCAGGTTGCCATAATCAGGATTATAATACTTCCATGGGCCGTTTTTAATTGACTGGCCATCTGTTTTTACAACCACTTTTTCAAAATGATCTGCGTTGACAGGATCCTGTACGATTATCGTATCATATGCTTTATCGGGGTTCGAAGGTGGTCTCCAGGATTCTTCGCGTTCCAAACCTGCCAGGGTAAAATAGAGGCATCTGCCGCTTTTATTACCCCATTTAAAATTTTCTTCAGCCAGTTTATCCCCCATCAGGTTAAATTTTCTCCATAACCCTTCTTTCTTATCATTTATGAAAACGCCTTCTTCCTCAAAACCCGGGTTACCCCTGAGTGGGTCAACGTGTACAATCCATTTCCCCTGTTTCAATCCCTTCACATCTGTACAATTCAGGGTATCCTTGAAAATGCCAATTTTATACGTTACACATTGGCTATCGCCAAAATAACCTAATAACATGAGCAATATGAAAATCCTGTATCGCATAACGATTGAATTGATAATACGAATTTACCGATATTTTGGGGATTAGTGAGAGGTCATTAGCTCATTGGTCATCAGGTCTTTTTTTTTAAGTATCCATAGATCCTGGCCTCCCAGCTTGTGTAGGTTTGCATTGCCGGGATAATAGTCCAGAATAGTAAACAATGGACTAACCAGTTTTTTGAAATGGTTTTGATTGTGGTAGGTGGACATCATTCGATGCCCATGACGGGGATATGATTTGGTAAAAATTCCCTCCCTGGCAAGTATTCTTTTTTCACCAGGTAACAAATCCGGAAGATAAAAATCCCCCTGGGTGCTTATGAGTAATATGCCATCTTTCTTTAGGATACGGGCAAGTTCATTCAGCCAGTCACCTTGTTGATCTGCGTCAATATGGGTAAGTACAGATATTCCATAAACCAGGTCAAATATAGAATCAGAATAGGGTGTAGGGATAAAACTGTTAACTGTTGTAAAACTGATACCTGGAATATGTGATTTGTTCCATTGAATACGCTCTTCATTACTATCACATCCATATAATACAGCACCCGGATATACAATTGGTAAATGCCTAATGATTCTTCCTGCTCCACAACCCCAATCCAAAATTACGGGCATTGTATCAGGCAGGTAATCTTTTGTCCATTCCCTTATCTCGCTTGCTGCCAAAACCCCATCTTCTATAAATTGCTGATACCTGAGTTGATAAGTCTCATAAAGATCATAATCTGAAGGAAGGCTAATAGAAGGATTTTTTTTCCTGTATAATTCATTAGCCCTTTTTTGTTGAAATTGTGTAAACCGAAAAAGGAACCGGTCAAGCTTTCCGGCCAGACCTAACTGGTAAATACAATATTTAATCAGGGGCTTTAGTAATCGCATTGTGGATTTTGGAGTATCTTTATTTGGTCAGACCTGCCATTTTTTCAGCGTGTAG
>CAIWKU010000358.1 GCA_903913355.1 uncultured Bacteroidota bacterium
TGCCTGTAATGTGCCAGCATCATTTTATGTGTTTCTCTTCCAAATCCTGATTTTTTATATCCGCCAAAAGGAGCATGTGCAGGGTAAGCATGGTAACAGTTTACCCATACCCGTCCGGCCTGAATAGCACGAGGAACCTGGTATAATTCATGGGCATCCCTTGTCCATACACCTGCCCCCAATCCATACAAAGTATCATTGGCAATGGCAATCGCTTCTTCGGTTGTTTTGAAAGTGGTAACCGCTACTACCGGTCCGAATATTTCTTCCTGAAATATTCGCATCTTATTATGGCCTTTGAACATGGTGGGTTTGATATAATATCCATGCTCCAGACCGCTATTCTGGTGAAAAGCTTCGCCGCCACAAAGTAACTGAGCCCCTTCCTGTTTGGCAATATCGAGGTAACTCAGAATTTTATTGTATTGGTCTTCCGAAGCCTGTGCCCCCATCATGGTATCTGCACTTAATGGATTAGCCAGTTTTATCGCATTCACCCTGGCAACTACTCTAGCTAAGAATTTATCAGCAATACTCTCATGCACTAATATGCGACTTGGACAGGTACAGACTTCTCCCTGGTTAAGGGCAAATAACACAGCGCCTTCAATGGCTTTATCAAAAAAATCATCGTCTGCGTCTGCTACGGATGGGAAAAAGATATTGGGTGATTTTCCTCCCAATTCCATGGTAACCGGAATAATATTTTCGGAAGCATATTGCATAATCAATCTTCCGGTGGTGGTTTCACCGGTAAAAGCTACTTTGGCAATTTCCTTTGAGGTAGCCAATGGTTTGCCTGCTTCTAATCCAAATCCGGTAACTACATTCAATACACCTGCGGGAAGGATATCTCCAATTAATTCCATTAAAATCATTAATGAAGTTGGCGTCTGTTCAGCAGGTTTAACTACCACACAACATCCAGCCGCAAGTGCCGGTGCTATTTTCCAGGACGCCATCAACAGCGGAAAATTCCATGGAATAATTTGTCCAACTACCCCCAATGGTTCATGCAGGTTAATACAAACAGTATTTTCATCATGTTCAGAAACACTTCCTTCTTCTGCCCTGATAACCCCGGCAAAATACCTGAAATGGTCAACGCAGAGTGGCAGGTCTGCTGCCCTGGTTTCCCGGATGGCTTTTCCATTATCAATGGTTTCAACAATGGCAAGGTATTCGAGGTTATCTTCAATTACCTGTGCAATTTTTAATAAAAGGTTACTACGGGTAGTTACCGAGGTTTTACTCCAGCTAAGAAAAGCCTTATTGGCAGCTTTTACGGCTTTTTCTATATCCGCTGCATTGCCTCGTGCCGCCCGGGTAAATACTTTCCCGTCAATTGGGGAGGTGTTTTCAAAATATTCCCCTGAATCAGGGGCTTGCCATTTACCATCAATAAAATGGTCGTAACGGGCTTTGAAAGTGGGTCGGGCCGCCACAAGTGATGGGCTGGCAACAGTGGTTTCTGTACTCATAATATGGCATTTAATCGTTAAAGAATGCCTGAAACTAATCTCCTTTTAAAGTTGACTGCCTGCATAATTGTATTTTTTAATAGCACAATTGTACCTTTTTCTAAAACCTGACAAACAAAAATCACCTCATTTCGCATTGTTTTGTAATTTAAGGTTACGATTATGCCAATAGGAAAACGATTAGATAGTATCCAACTAACTCATCCCAAATATCTCCAGACCCTGGTAGAGAACAGGCGTATATTTAATCTGGATAATTGTGAACTCAATATTTTCGAAAGCTACCAGCAGGCTTACCGGGTGCCCCTTACTTTTAATGATTTTGTGATCACCAGCATGATACGAGGTAAGAAAGTCATGCACCTGTACAATAAACCTTCTTTTGATTACCTGCCCGGTGAAACGGTGATCCTGCCTGCCAATGAAACTATGGTAATTGATTTTCCAGAAGCACAGGCGGCAACACCAACCCAGTGTATTGCTTTAGCAGTTGATCAAAAATATGTTTCAGGAACTTTGGAGTATCTGAATCATTTTTATAATAGTGATAAAGCAGAGCAGCACGACTGGCGTTTACAATTTAACCAATATCATTTTGCAAATGATACAGAGATTACTGACTTGATAAATAAACTGATCCGCATATGTAGTGGTACAGAAAAGGCGAAAAATATATTTGCTGATCTTAGCCTGAAAGAGCTTTTAATACGATTGGTTCAAAGCCAGCACCTGGAACAGGTATATGCTGAAAGCTCGGAGATCCAGAATCAAACAAGATTGCATTATGTGTTAAACTATATCAGCGGGCACCTGACAGATGGAATTGTTGTAAATGAACTTTCCAGGAAAGCCTATATGAGCAGGAACCTGTTTTTTAAGTGGTTTAAAGAACAAGTGGGCATTACACCGCTGGAGTTTATCAATAACGAGCGTATTAAAATGGCCAAACAGTTATTGAAAGATACGCGTACCAGTGTTACAGCGGTTAGCATGCAATGTGGATTTACGGATGTGAATTATTTTGTCAGGCTATTTAAAAAAACGGAAGGTATCACACCAGCTGTTTATAGAACCTGCGTAATGAGTAATTCCTAAGCAGGTTATTTTTTCCTTGTTATGTATATCAAGTTACTTACTAACCAAATTCCCCGATTCTCTTTTCCTCCATTTTATAATTTCATACCATATTACCGATGCGAAACCGGTACCTATACAAAGTAATAATTCAGGCACCTGTAATGGCGAGAATAGGAAGAAAGAGGAAAAAACTGGGATATAAAATAAAGAAACTGTGATGGCTATGGTTAGCAGAATAATTAATAGAACCAGGTTATTTTTATATTTCATTGTTGTGAACACAGAATAATAAAATGATCTGTTAACCAGGGTTAGAAATATGTTGGCTGAAATAAGTACAGCAAATACCATAGTCCGGGTTATTGTTTCATTGAGTCCCTGGTGTACCGCATACTGGTAAATACCCAGAGATCCTGCTGTAATAAATAATCCCTGAATAATACTGGTAGTTAGTTCTTTCCAATTGAAAAAATTACTGGTAAATGGCCTTGGTTTTTGGAGCATGGTATTTTTTTCCATGGGCTCATTTTCATAAATAATGGAACAGGTGGGTCCCATGATCAGTTCCAGAAAAATAATATGTACAGGAGAGAAAATATTCGGATAAATCCAGCCCAGTGCGAGTGGCATAAAAACAGTAAGGACAATGGGAATATGAATGGAAATAATATATCGGATTGCTTTTTTCAGGTTCGTATAAATTCTTCTTCCCATGGCAATAGCATCCAACATTTTTGATAGGTCATCTTCCAGTAAGATCAAAGAAGCAGCCTGTTTGGCAATTTCCGTACCTTTTTTACCCATGGCAATACCAATATGAGCGGATTTCAAGGCAGGGCCATCATTTACCCCGTCACCTGTCATTGCTACTATTTCATGATTTGCTTTCAACGCATTAATGATTTTCAATTTTGCTTCCGGAAACATTCGGGTAAATACAAAACAGGAGGATACTTTTTTGGCCAGTTCCTGATCTGATAACTGCATCAATTCATCCCCTGTTATTGTTTTTTCATATCCTTTGAAACCAATCTGTTTGGCAATTGCAGAAGTGGTAGCGGTATTATCGCCTGTTACAATTTTCACATCAATACCGGCAGTATAAAACCCATTTAAAACGGATGAAATATTTTTCTTGGGCGGGTCAAAGAACCCAACCAATCCTTTGAAACGGAAAGGGAATTCCTGTTGTGTCGCAGGAAAATCATTGCCGGTAAATTCTGTATCTGCTACTGCCAACACCCGGTATCCTTGATTAGACAGCAGGGTAATGGCATTTTCGATTTGTTCTGTTTCTTGTATGCGATCCTAATTTCAATTTTTTATCAGCACGACGGCGTAACGCAGCCGACTTGATTCCATGGATCCTAGATGAAGCA
>CAIWKU010000359.1 GCA_903913355.1 uncultured Bacteroidota bacterium
CGGGTTCTTATAATAATACTGACAATACTGGAGAAATTGATAATTTCCAGTACAATACTACATTCCAGAATTTCCTGGCAAATGCTACCATCAGAACTGATTTTCAGAAAGATTTTCATAGCAAACTGCCTATTACCACTACTACCAAAATAGGGTTTGATTACAGAAAAAATATTTACAGAGAGTATGATACATACGGACAGTCTTTACCATTGGTACCACCTATCAATATCGGATCTACTTCTGCTCAGTATGTAATTGAAGATTATTATGAACCCAAAATTACCTATGGTTATCTTGTAGATCAAACCATTAACTATGGTGATTATGGTGGAATTGCCGGTGGTTTCAGAAGTGACTGGTCATCAGCATTCGGTGGCGGTTCCTCCCCCTTTACTTTCCCACACGTAAATGGATTCTTTAATCCTTCTTCATTTGATTTCTGGAAGAGCAGTTTATCTTCTGTATTGAATTATTTTAAAGTTAGAGCGGCTTATGGTGAGGCAGGTATCCAGCCTGGTCCTTTCCAGCGTTATCCTGTATTAAATCAGGGAGATATTGGAACCACTTTGACTTATAGCTTACCTTCTACTTTGAATAATCCAAACCTTCAGGTAGAAGTTACCAAAGAGTTTGAAACAGGTTTTGACTTCTCTATTTCAGGCGGTCATTCAAACTGGTTCAGCACCATCAATGGATCTGCTACTTATTGGAATCGTTCCAGTGCAAACGTGATTTATAATATCTCTGCTCCGCCTTCTACAGGTGTAACAGGATTAACAACCAATGCAATCACCATGGCATCACATGGTATAGAGTTCTCAGTAAATACGCCTATTTACAGGTCTAAAGACTGGAACTGGAACCTGACCACGAATTTTGGAAAGCAGACTTCAATGATCAAAACCATTTCTGGTGGTAATGATATTATCCTGACTTCTGCAGCAGGTAGTTCTGCATTGGTATTGAAACAAGGTCAAACCATTGGACAGTTATTTGGTCACCATACCATTACCAATGTTAACCAAACTGATCCGAATGGGAATTTATACATCCCGAAAGCAAATGATGGACAGTATGTAACTGTAGACGGACGTTTAGTGGATACAACTGCTAAACAAATTCAGTTTACTCCTGATAAATATGGTATTGGCGATCCTAACCCTAAGTTTAACATGTCTTTCATTAACTCTGTTAGTTACAAATTCATCACTTTATCATTCCAGATTGACTGGGTTTACGGAAGTCACCTGTATAATCAAACCAAAGAGTGGATGTCTCGTGATGGTATCAGTGGAGATTTTGAGAAAGTGGTTAATATTAATGGTCACGTAGGTGCATGGTCTAACTATTGGGCTAGTCCTTACTACAATATCCTCGGTAGTACACATGGAGGAGATAATGATGGAACCAGGGATTACTATTATGAAAATGCATCTTTTGCCCGTTTGAGAAATATCTCATTGGCATTTGATCTTACAAAAGCTGTTAATCTGAAATACTTTAAGAGAATACAATTGGTTCTTTCCGGACGTAACCTGGTTACCATTACCAAGTATACCGGATTTGATCCTGAAGTTAGTTCAGGTGCGGTTAACTCTGCTTTCGATAGAGGTGTTGATAACAGTACAATTCCTAACATTAAATCATACCAGATTGGACTGAATGTAGGATTCTAATATTAACCCATCAAAAACAAAAGAAATGAGAAAATATAAATTGATATACATAGTTGTTGGTGCAATGATTATTGCAGGAACAGCTTGTAAAAAACAACTGAATGTAGGGAACCCGAATTCCCCCACTATTTCAGGAAATGCGAATACCGAAGCAGGGCTTTATGCCCTTACACAAGGAGCCACTTTTATCAATGGTTTTGTGAATGGAGATGGCTGGTTGGGAAACAGTTATTTTTCCCTTCCCTGGGGATATAGTGAATTGCTCGCAGATAATGTGGGAGCAGATGCTGCCAACCAGGAAATCAGTGTGGTATCAGTTCCTGATTTAGTTACCTATGGAGCCGGTTTAACACTAGCCAATAACTCACCCCATATCGGTTTTATTAGGTCTTATAACACAAGGGCTAATACGGGTGCTGGTAATAATGTTCTTTATTATCAGTGGACTAACATGTATGCTTTGAACGCAGCTTGTAATACCATTTTGAATACAATAGGTTCCATAACCTTCAGCGGTGATGCAGCTTCCAGGGCAAATACGGTAAAAGCCTGGTGCTACTGGTGGAAAGGCTATGCGTATGCATCAATTGGCAGTCAGTATTATTCAGGATTGATTATTGATAATTATAATGGAACCAGCAATGTGTACAAAGTCAAAGATTCTATCATTGCCCGTTCTAACTATTATTATAATTTGGCTGCTACCACTATTGGTGCGATAACAAGTACATCAGATTATACAACAGTTCTTAGTCAATTAATACCTAGTGCATTCCAAGTGGGCTATGGTCAGGTTCCTACTACAGCAATGTGGTTGAGAAACATCAATACAATGTTAGCCAGGAATATTATGGCGAATAAGCTAAACCCTTTTGTAAATGGAAAGGTAAATGCAACTATTGGAAAATCAAGTACTTCTGTAATGACTGCTGCTGATTGGAACAATGTGCTTACGCTTACTCAAAAAGGGGTTCAACAGGGAGACAATGTATTTACAGGTAGAGCAAGTTCAGCAAATGCGATATTTACTGCTTTAGGTGGTACGGTTGCTGCTATGACTGCAAAAACCAACACCAACGCCACTTTTAAAATTACAGAACGCTTTATTCAAAATTATGGCGCTGGCGATTTGAGATTGACAACCAATTTCAATACTGCTACCCGTTACAATAACCCTGGCTTTACTACACGTTATTCCTTGATTGACTGTTCTACTGGACCTGGTACACCCACTTCCCCTACAACAGTTCAATTAGCCAATCTTAATCCAGGTGCTTATCAGGCATATATTGGTACCAGCTTTGAAGAAAATCAATTAATGCAGGCAGAAGCCCAAATCATGCTGGGTAATACAAACGCAGGTTTGGCTTTGGTTGATGCAGTAAGAACTTATCAGGGTGCAGGTGTTCCTGCAGTTGCTGGTACTGGTCTTACTCAGGCACAGGCAATGACACAACTCACCAGTGAAAGCAGAGTAGCCCTAGTATTCAGAGGACTTTCTTTCTACAATGCAAGAAGATGGGGATGGATTTATTCTGTTGCTAATGGTGGGGGTTACTATAATGGTACTTTCCTTACTGTTGCAGGAGTTGTTTACAACAATGCAACCTTTAACTACAATTTCCTTGACTACTGGGATGTTCCTGCTGATGAATCAGTGTTGAACCCTCCTGGGGCTGGAAGTGCTGCAACAGTGAATCCTAATTTCTAAGTATATACTACTATACCTACAAAAAAAGGGCTGTCTGAAAAGACGGCCCTTTTTTATAGGTTTAAAATTAGTTAAGTAGTTTTTAGTATTTCTGAAAAGAGATTTACTTAGATTTTACATTAATCAGAACTTGATTTCCTCTTCATGTTCATTATAAAACTTGAAATCGATCAGGTGGCAATTGGTATTGGACTTGGCTTTCAGGTTGGTTTTGTATTTCCGCTTCCATTTTTTAAGGATAGATGAGAAGAAACCTTTGGTCAGGTACGCATATACAATCGGATGCACTACCAGGGCCAGGTTTTTATGACCATGCGTGATCAGATAAGATAAACGCTTTTCTATTTCATCTTCCAGTAATAAAGTAGAAGATACTTTACCGGTTCCGCTACAGGCCGGACAATCCTCTGAAGTATTGATGTTTACTTCCGGACGCATCCGTTGCCTAGTTATTTGTGATAAGCCGAATTTTGAGATAGGTAAAACAGAATGTTTGGCACGATCTGTTTTCATATAGCCTTCCATGGCTTCATGCACTTTCCGTTTATTATCCGGCAGTTTCATGTCAATAAAATCAACTACTATAATCCCTCCAATATCTCTTAATCTTAATTGACGGGCAATCTCTTCTGCCGCTTCCAGATTGGTTTCCAGGGCATTTTCTTCCTGGTTATTGCTAACACTTTTATAGCCGCTGTTCACATCTATTACATGCAAAGCTTCTGTATGCTCGATAATCAGGTAAGCGCCACTAGGCAGGTTGACTGTTTTTCCAAAAGATGATTTTACCTGTTTAGTTACACCAAATTGATCAAATATGGGTAGGCCATTCTGGTAAAAAGAAACAATATCAATTTTATCCGGAGCAATTCTTTGAATATAGCTTTGGGTTACAGAAAACAAGGTTTTATCATTCACCACCACCTTATTAAAATCGGCACTCAGCAGATCACGAAGAATACTGGTGGTTTTGTTCTCTTCGCTCATAATCCTAACAGGGGCCTGCGCATTCTTCAGGTTAGCCTGGATGGTTTTCCAGGTATCTACCAGGGATAACATATCCTGGTGAAGTTCAGCAGTTGTTTTTCCTTCCGCTGCTGTTCGAACAATCACCCCAAAATTTTTAGGGCGTATGGCTTCTACAATCTTGTGTAATCTTTTTCTTTCTTCAGAAGAATGTATTTTCTTGGAAACTGCTACAATTTCATTGAAAGGGGTAACTACCACAAATCTTCCGGGAAGAGATAATTCGCAACTAAGACGAGGCCCTTTGGCAGCAATAGGTTCTTTTAATATCTGAACCAACACATTTGGTTTGCCATTCAATACTTCATTGATCTTACCCGTCTTTACAATTTCAGGTTCTGATCTGAAATTGCCAAAATCAAATCCATTCTCTTCTTTGTCATGCATGGCCAACTGCGTGAATTTGAGAATGGAGCGGATATAGGGACTCAGATCTGTATAATGAAGAAAAGCATCTTTCTCAAATCCTACGTCCACAAAAGCAGCGTTGAGTCCGGGTATCAGTTTCTTTACCTTACCCAGATAAAGATCCCCTACGGCAAAATTGGCATCAGTTTTTTCACTGTGCAGTTCTACCAGTTTTTTATCCTCCAGAAATGCGATTTCCACACCTGTTGGAGCAGCATTAATAATCAGTTCTTTGTTCACAAAATGGCAACTTTTAAATACAAAATCACTAGCCGGCTTGCAGCACTATATCAACATACACCTGTATCTGTATTATCGCCACCTGATCAGGAAGGAAAAGGTAAAAGTTGCAGCGTAGGAAAGGCAGTGGCGAAACTCAGTAAAGTGTAAAATGCAGTTTCGCCAGGGCGAAACTGCATGTAATTATATTGTCAAACTAAGAATTATTTATTCTTTTTCTTATGACGATTCTTTCTTAAACGTTTTTTACGTTTGTGCGTCGCAATTTTATGACGTTTTCTCTTCTTACCACAAGGCATACACGGAGTAATTTTAGGTTGTTAAATAATTTTATTTTTTTAATTCAGTGATCCGTTTGTCAATTTCTGCTTTTGCTTCCGGTACGTTCACCATTTTCTTGATGACTTCATACCATTTAATCGCGTTGATTTTATCCCCTTTCAGATCATAGGATTCGGCCATATTCAGGGTCGCTTCCATATTATCGGGGTGTTTCTTTACAATCAATTCGAAACGTTCAATCGCTTTGTCATACTGCCCGCTTTTCTTTCCTCCCAATCCCAATATCATCTGCGCATATACATTATCCGGATCTTTTTGTACAATTTCCCTGATAGGTGCGATGCCCTGCATGGGATTATCGGAAATATTCCCGAAGATATAGCAGGCACCCAATCCTATTTTACTGGAATCGTTGGCCGGATTAATGACTAGGGCTTTTTCTAAAAGAACTTTTGCGTTCACTGCCAGCCAGTTTTGCATAGCGGGTTGTGACTCTGTCATTAGGTTGTCTAAAAACAGATGGGCGGCAAAGGTGAGGCTTTTTTCAGAATTTTCCAACTTCGCGGCTTCTGCAGTATAATATGCATAGGGTTCAAAAATATGCGCCGAATCGGCCCAAAACCCTGCGAGTTTACGATATACCTTTAATTGTTGCTCTTTTACATCACCCCTTACTACAGCTGATTCAAGCTGCATCAGGCGTTGTGATTGGGCCGGACTGATCTTTTCCTTGGCTTTTTGAAGAAGATCTTCAAATTTAATTGTCTGATTAACAGGTTGTTGCGCAGTTTGAGGGCTTGTATTTGTATTCTTTGGCGAAACCGTTTTACCAAATACTAGTAGTCCGATAAATAATACGATTGCCCCACCAATTAGTACCCATTGTTGTTTTTTCACTTCAGGATTGCTTTTGGCAAAGTTAACCCGGCTTGTGTTTGCTTTTCACTTCGCTCACAAATTCTTTCGCAGGTTTAAAGGCTGGGATATAGTGCTCAGGAATTTCAACGGCCACATTCTTCTTGATATTGCGACCGATTTTAGCTGCCCTTTTTTTGGTAATAAAGCTGCCAAATCCGCGTATATATATATTCTGGCCATTGGAAAGGCTTTCTTTTACCTCTTTAAACATGGTTTCGAGGGTAACCAATACATCCACTTTTGGAATACCGGTTTTGTCTGAAATCTGGTTGATGAGATCTGATTTTCTCATATGATCGTTTTATTTTGGATAGGAAACCTTAAAATAAGATAAAAAGATTGAAATATGCAAGGAAAGATAGAACAAATATTATAGACGTTACTTATTGATAAATAAAAGGTTCAGATAAGTAACTTTTCAGAATTCGCCTCCTAAATTGCAGGAATAGGGTAAAATCAACCGAATATTTACTCATTTTAGGTGTTACCGATGCATATTTAATAAGATGGAAAAAAGATTTACAGGTAAACTGATGAAATGGCATTATCAGAAAAATGACCGCCAAATGCCATGGAAAGGTGAAAAAGACCCCTATAAGATCTGGCTCAGTGAAATTATTCTTCAGCAAACCAGGGTTGCCCAGGGTTTGGGTTATTATAACCGCTTCATCCATCAATACCCAACTATTTTTCAGCTTGCAAAAGCCAAAGACCAGGATGTATATAAATTATGGGAAGGACTTGGCTATTATAACCGCTGTAAAAACTTGTTATTCACTGCAAGACAAATTGTAAAAGACCGGAAAGGCATATTTCCTGACCAATATGAAGATTTACTGGCGCTGAAAGGAATTGGTCCCTATACTGCCGCTGCTATTGCTTCATTTGCCTATAACCTACCTTATGCGGTTGTAGATGGTAATGTGTTCCGGGTATTGTCCCGTTTTTTTGGAATGGATATAGCTACCGACTCTGCTGATGGGAAAAAAATATTCAGTGAACTGGCCGGCAAAGTATTATCGGTAAAAGAACCCGGTGCGTTTAACCAAGCCATCATGGATTTTGGCGCCACTGTATGCAAACCCTTTTCTCCGGCTTGTAGCCATTGTCCATTACAAAAAGAATGCACTGCCTACCAGGAAGGCAGGGTAAATCAGCTTCCTATCAAAGAAAAAAGCCTGCAAAGAAAAAATCGATGGTTTACCTATTTTCTATTTGAATATAAGGGCCAATGGCTTGTACATGAAAGAAAAGCAAATGATATATGGCAGAACCTGTTTGAATTTTACCTCGTAGAAACGGATGAGCAGGTAAAATGGGATGAAAAAACCGTAGGAAACTGGTTGGATGAACAGATTGGCATTCGTAAAGCAGGCGTTAAAGAAATTTTCCAAACCCAGGTGCAGCAATTGACCCATCAACAGATTAAAGGACAGTTTATTCGGATAACCCTTTCATCTATCCCGCCATTTTTGAAAAAATACCCCTGGCAGCGTATTGACAAGATCCGCGAATTGCCTTTTCCCAAATTCATTACTGGTTTTCTTGCTTCCTTTTTTCCGTAGGGAGTTGGTGAAAAATCTCCTTATTAATAGTTAGGTAAAATTTTTGTCACCCCTTCTTTTCTTGCTTAAAAAAAGTTATTTTTAAGAGTGATTCAACCTGTGACGAATTTAAAACCTAAGGTATGAGAGGAGTTAATCGAGTAATGCTGATCGGCAATCTGGGCAAAGACCCCGATGTACAGCATCTGGAGGGGAATATTGCAGTGGCAAAATTTCCATTGGCTACCACGGAAACCTATAAAGACAGATCGGGGAAACTGGTTTCACAAACAGAATGGCATACGGTGGTATTATGGCGTGGGCTCGCCGAGCTGGCACGAAAATACCTTCACAAAGGGAGCCTGATTTATGTAGAAGGAAGATTACGTACCCGAAGCTGGGAAGACAAGGAAGGCAATAAAAAATTTGCCACAGAAGTAGTTGGCGATAACCTGATCATGTTAGATAAAAGAGCCGATGCACATGGGGGAGCAGGAATAGGAGATTCATTGGAAGGATATGGCGGAGAGGATATTCCCCCTATCATTGATCCGGGTGAAACATTACCTTTCTGATCTTCGCGCTATATACAATACTTTTGATGGTAAATACAGAATGAAATCTGGTAGTATGCTAAAAGCTTCATTCTGATTGTTAACTAAAAATATTTGTTTTGGATCATCACCCGGTTTTCCATTTATTTTCTCATCCCGTTCTTTTATCTGCTATCCAGGTGCAGGGTACTACCATTTTAGTAATGGTATTATTTGTTTTGTTATTTCTTTCTTTTGTTTTATCCGGTTCAGAGGTAGCTTTTTTTTCGCTTACCTATAAAGATGTTAACCTATTAAAAAGCAAACAACAACCTCCCTATAAGCGGATTGTAGATCTGTTAGAAGAGCCTAAAATATTACTAGCCTCATTATTGATTGCCAATAGTTTTATCAATATTTCTATCATCATTATATCTAATCTGCTGATTGATGGCATTTTTGATTTTGAACAGTTTAATGGTGTATGGCTTGAATTCCTGATCAAAGTAATTGTGGTCTCTTTTTTACTGGTATTGTTTGGAGAAGTGATGCCCAAAGTATTGGCCACGCAAAATAATATTCGCTTTGCGAAAGACTTTGGTGGTATCATTAAAGGCGTGGCTTATATATGTCGCGGATTGAGCAAATGGATGGTGAAATATTCCGATATAATTGAGAAGCGTTTGGCCAACAGGAATAATGGATCCTATAGCCTGGAAGAACTGGATCATGCCATTGACCTGACCACGCAGGATACAGCTTCAGAAAACGAAAAAAATATTCTGAAAGGCATTGTTAAGTTTGGGAATATTACCGTAAAGCAGATCATGAAAACAAGGGTAGATGTGCATGGAATAGATGATGAAACTTCTTTTAGTGAATTGATCTCGATTGTTAAAGATCTCCAATACAGCCGCTTACCTGTATATAAAGAAGACCTGGATAATGTAGTTGGCATGATTCATACAAAGGACCTGCTTCCTTATCTGCATGAGCCAGATGATTTTAGCTGGAAGCACCTGATGCGGCAACCCTTTTTTGTACATGAGCAGAAATTTATTGAGGATTTGCTAAAAGAATTCCAGGCAAAAAGAATCCACTTTGCTGTGGTAGTTGATGAATTTGGTGGAACCAGCGGTATTGTTACGTTGGAAGATATATTAGAGGAAGTAATTGGTGAGATTAAGGATGAGTTTGATGAAGAAGAAAGCAGCTATAAAAAAATTGATGAATACAATTATATATTTGAAGGTCGCACTATGATTAATGATGTATGTAAGATTATGGAGCTTCAATCAGACACCTTTGACCAGGTGAAAGGCGAAAGCGATTCATTAGCCGGATTGGTATTAGAGCTGGCTGGAGAAATACCCACTGTAACCCAGGTGGTTAGTTCAGGCGATTTTGAATTTACCGTACTGGAAGTGGCCCGTAACCGGGTAGAGAAAATTAAAGTAACCATAAAGCCTCAAATGGCAGAGGATTAGTATTATGAAAAGAATTTTGGCAGGTATTGTATTCAGTAGCTTGTGTCTTTTGATTGCTTGTAATAGTTCATATACTCCCAAACCAAGTGGTTATTATAAAATACATTTTCCCGAAAAGAAATACCAGGTCTTTGACAGACCGGGCTACCCATATTCTTTTGAATTTCCTGTCTATGCTAAGGTAGTGAAGGATAGCACATTTTTTGGGGAAGCAACTGAAAACCCCTGGTGGATTAATATTGATTTTCCACAGTTTAATGGAAGGATCTATGTTAGCTATAAAGAGATCGGAAAAAATGTTTTTGATACTTTATTAAAGCATGCGTATGAATTAACAGGTAAACATACTTCTATGGCGTATTCCATAGAGGATACGGCGTTTGTAACGCCTAATAAAGTACATGGAGTTTTTTTTACTGTAGGTGGCAATGTGGCAACGGCTAATCAGTTCTTTTTAACGGATTCCACCCGACATTTTTTACGCGGATCACTGTATTTTGATGCCACCCCCAATTACGATTCGCTAAGTATTGTCAATAAATTTCTGTTGGAAGATATGAAGCATCTTGTGAATACGTTTCGATGGCGTAACTGAGCATCTGAGGAAACGGACTTAAACGAATTTTTTATTACTGTTCAATGATTCCGGACTAGTTTTCATACGGATGACTGCTTTCAGTTATCTTTGACAATAACTGAAATAGTTTTAAAAGCATATGATAGCAATTGATAATATCCTGGTTAGTGACGCGGTAATTGAAGAACAATTTGTATGCGACCTGAATAAATGTAAAGGAGGTTGTTGCGAAGATGGAGATGCCGGTGCACCCATGGAGAAATGGGAATTGGAGAAATTGAAGCAATACTATAGCGTGATCAAGCCTTATATGACACCGGAGGGTATCAAAGAAGTAGAGCGCCAGGGCAAGTATTTATATGATAATGAATTTGGCTGGGTAACCCCAACCATTGACGGTGCCATTTGTGCGTATGGGTATCGGGATAAATGGGGAATTATCAAATGTGCCGTTGAACAGGCATATAATGATGGAAAAACGGATTGGAAAAAACCTTTGAGTTGTCATCTTTTCCCAATCAGGATACAAAAAAACAAAAGGGATCCGGATATAGAGTACGTAAATTATGAACCAAGGGAAGATCTTTGTCAGGCGGCTTGCAGTCTGGGTAAAAAATTGAAGATGCCTGTTTATATTTTCCTGAAAGATTCCATTATCCGGAAATATGGAGAAGAATTTTATCAAACACTTGCCGCTACCGCCGAACATATGAAGGCGAATAAATAGACTGTATGAAAAATAATGCTGCTTCCTTTATTGCCAAAAGCACGATCAAAGCCGCCGATCTGGAACACAGACGGAAAATTAATTTCAATATTGGAAAATATAATGCAGTAGTACCACAGGGCAAGAAACAGTTTTCAAATGTTATGCTGGCCCGTGAAAAAGCAAAAAACAGAAAATGGGATGCCATTGAACATTTGGATAAATACCTGGAAGAATTCGAAAAAAAGATAACTGCCCGCGGTGCAAAGGTAATATGGGCAGAAAATACAGAACAGGCTTTAGATGAGATTGGTCGCATTTGTAAAGAGAAGAACTGTAAGACCCTTGTAAAAAGCAAGAGTATGGTTACAGAAGAAATTCATCTGAATACTTTTCTTGAATCGATAGGAATCGAAAGTGTTGAAACAGATCTCGGTGAATATATACAGCAATTAGATGGTGAACCTCCTTATCATATTGTAACACCGGCCATGCACAAAAGCAAGGAAGATGTAGCCCGATTGTTTGCTGATAAATTGGGAACACCTTCCGGGCTAACGCCTGAAGAATTGACCCTGGTTGCCAGAAAAATTCTGCGCGATAAATATGTACGGGCAGAAGTGGGGGTAACCGGCGCCAATTTTATTGTAGCGGATATAGGTGGTATTGCCGTAACAGAAAATGAAGGAAATGCAAGATTGAGTTGTGCCTGGCCCAAAACACATATTGTAGTGGTAGGTATTGAAAAAGTAATCCCATCTATTCATGACCTTCCGCTGTTCTGGCCATTGCTGTCAACCTATGGTACAGGGCAACAGGTTACGGTATATAATACGATTGTATCAGGACCAAAACAGGCAAATGAAACCGACGGGCCTGAAGAAATGTATGTAATACTTCTCGATAACGGACGAACCAATCTTTTAGCAAATCCAACATCCAGAGAAGCTTTATATTGTATACGTTGCGGAGCCTGTTTGAATGCCTGCCCGGTTTACAAAAATATCGGCGGGCATGCGTATGAAACAACCTACAGCGGACCAATAGGTAAAGTGATTACGCCTTATTTAAGCGGGATGGAAGAGTATAAGCACCTGAGTTATGCTTCATCTTTATGCGGAAATTGTACAGAGGTTTGTCCGGTGCGTATCAACCTCCATGAATTATTGCTGGATAACAGACATGAGGCAGTTATGCAGGGTTCGAGCAGTGTGGCGGAACGAATAGCCTGGAAAATATGGAAAACAGCCAGTTTGAACAGGGGTATGATGAATATGGGAAATGGGAAAATGAAAAACTGGGTAGTAAATAAGGTATTCAAAGGATGGACAACCCATAGATCTGATCTTGATTTTAGCGGAAAAACTTTTAATGCCCTGTGGCGCGAAAAGCATGGTTCCTAAACGGATACTTGAAATTGATTTTTTGGCTTTGGTAATTAATTGTGATATCATTATCCTGTATCATTTATTACAATTCGTTTGTGCTACTGATCTACTCCCGTAATATTAGTTCAAGACTCAAGTATATTATTACTACACTATTTGGTGAAAATGTTTCCCTTACATCA
>CAIWKU010000360.1 GCA_903913355.1 uncultured Bacteroidota bacterium
TCTTCCTCTCCCCCCTTCCCTTCCTCTCTCTTCTCCCCGTGCTCTCCTCTTGCCCCCCCACCCCCACTCGCCAGAGCATATTGACCCCCTGTCGCCATTTCAAACTGACCCCTAAAAGCCGGTAAAAGGATTAATTGTTTTTGTAGTTAAAAAAGATGAGGTTCTTGGTTCACTAAGCCCTTGTTTTTCATGTCTAACAAAACAATTGAGATGTTTACAATACGCCAGATTCTTCGTCTTTACGCTTCAGGCAAGGGAACCAAATACATCAGCCAATCAACCGGTGTAGCCCGTAATACGGTAAAAAAGTACCTGTACAGGTATGTGTTATCAGAAAAAACAATCGATCAGATCGAGGCAATGAGTGATGCACAGATGTCCCGGCTATTTTTGATTAAGGAGCGCATAGAAGTGACTAATAAGCGGTTATCGGATTTAGAACCGCTACTGCCTTTATTTGCTGCCATGCTTAAAAAACGGGGTGTAACAAAGGGAATGGTGCATGCAAAATACCTGCTTCAATGCCCGGATGGTTACAAAAGCTCTGCTTTTTTGGAGAAGATCAATCAGTTTATGCAGGTGGGTAAGCCATCTATGAAGATGACACACAAGGCGGGCGACAAACTGTTTGTTGATTTTACAGGCCAAAAATTACAGTTGGTCGATGAGATTACCGGTGAGATAAGTGAGCTGGAAGTTTTTGTGGCCATATTGGGATGCAGCCAGCTCACTTTTGTGATGGCTGTACACTCGCAATGCAAAGAAGATTTTATAATGGGCTGTGAACGGGCACTGCATTTTTTTGGTGGTGTACCACAGGCTATTGTTCCCGACAATTTAAAATCTGCGGTTACCAAGGCCAGTAAGTATGAGGCACAACTCAATGACAACTTTGCCGCTTTTGCGGAGCATTACCACACTTTTGGGTTCCCTACACGAACCTACAAGCCCAAAGACAAAGCATTGGTGGAAGGAGCCGTTAAGATTATCTACACTACTATTTTTTCTAAGATTGATCAAAACGTGTATCACAAACTGGAAGCGATAAATAAGGATATTCTTTTTCATTTAGAAGCCCACAACAATACAAAGCTTACCGGCGAAAACTATAGCAGGCGGCAACAGTTTGCAGAACTCGAACAACAAGCATTACAGCCGCTTAATCCCTATCTGTTTGAACCGATGACAACTCAGCTATCTACCGTAAACAAATATGGCCACGTGCTGCTGAGTGCCGATAAACGCTATTACAGCGTACCGTATAAGCTAATCGGAAAACGGTTGAAGATAAAATATACCACCACCAGGCTGGAAGTGTACGATGAGAACGAGGTAGTAGCCGTTCATGATCGCTTTATTGGCAAGGGCTTAAAGTACATCACCATACAGGATCACTTGGCTACGCAGCATAAATATTTAGCGGAGTGGAACCCGCAGAAGTTTATGGCTACCGCCAGTTCCATTGGTGAAGCGGTGGCACAGTATATAGCTAAGATACTGGCCCGGGAAATGTACCCGGAACAAAGCTATAAATCCTGTTCCGGGGTATTAAGTTTTGCCAAACGGGTAGGTAATGCCCGGCTAATCAATGCGTGCAAAAGGGCGGACAGCTTTGGTATATATAACTACGGTATCATCGACCAGATATTACGTTCAAAAGCGGATGGTATTCCTTTTGAAGATGAAATACCAAACCCTGTGATGCCATTACATGAGAATATACGCGGGCAGGATTATTACGAATAAATGATTAGTCACTTAATAAAACACAAACAACAACTATGAACAAGGAAACAGTAAAGAAAATGGGCGATATGCGCCTGTATGGCATGCAAACCGCTTTTAAAACCTTTGTTGAGCTACCACCGCCGGTAAGCTTCACCAATGATGAAATGGCCCAGTATTTAGTTCAGAACGAATGGGATGACCGAAAACACCGGTCATTACAGCGAAACATTAAAACAGCTAAGTTCCGATACCTGGCTGATGCAGAAGGAATAGATTATGACCAAAAAAGAGAGCTTGATAAAAACCAGATTGATCGCTTGTTTACCTGTGAATTTATCAAAAAAGGACAGGATGTTTTTATTACCGGAAGCACCGGAACGGGTAAAAGCTATTTAGCTTCTGCCATTGGTCATCAGGCCTGTTTAATGGGCTTTAAAGTCTATTACGCCAATACCGCCAAACTGATGTCCATTTTAAAATTGGCAAAAGCAGATGGTTCACAGTTAAAAGAGTTAGCCAAAATAGAGAAGCAGGATATGCTGATACTTGACGACTTTGGTATACAGGCCTTCGATGCTGCAGGCAGGGCTTTACTAATGGACATCGTGGAAGACAGGCACGGCAAACACTCCACAATTATAGCTTCCCAGGTTCCGGTAAAAAACTGGTACGATGTGATCGGAGAACAAACCGTGGCCGATGCCATACTTGACCGGCTGGTACATCAATCTGTTCGTGTAGAACTAAAAGGGGAATCCTTACGAAAAAACCGGAAAGAAACAGGAGAAGAACAGACAGATAAAAATATTAAATCAAAATAGACAGAAAACACTACGTTTGAACAACAAAAGCAATTAGTTCTTTACCATTTTTTTTAGGACCCAATAAGCGATTTTTGAAAAGGTGTTTGCAGGGGGTCACATTGCTCTGGCGGAAGGGGATCAATTTGTGTGGTATTTACAGCACCGCAAGCGGAACTCCATCTGGAAATATTACTGTAAGCTCAACAAGTGCTATTTCACAAAGTTTAACAGTAACCGGCACCGTAAATAATTTGCCTGCCATCA
>CAIWKU010000361.1 GCA_903913355.1 uncultured Bacteroidota bacterium
AAAAAAAATTTCAAAGAGCTGATGCATTGTTTTATGACGGGTGAATACCGTCTTTCCCAAAGAGCCGCCTGGAGTGTGAGTTGGGCGGCAAGAACCAACCCTGAAATGATCAAACCTTATATTAAGGACCTGGTAGCCCAATTACCCCGAAAAGACGTTCATGCTTCTGTGATCCGGAATTCTGTCAGAATACTCGAAACCCTTACCCTGCCTGAGGAACTACAGGGAGAAGTGATGAATGAATGCTTTTCGTTTATTGAAAACCCTGCTACACCCGTTGCCATAAAAGCCTTCTCTTTAACCACATTGTTTCATCTGGGAAAAGCCTATCCTGAAATTCTACCTGAGTTAAAACTGATTATTGAAGAAAGATGGGATACAGAAACCGCCGCTTTCAGAAGCAGGGGTAAAAAAATATTGCAGGCAATTGCAAAAATTGTTTAGCCAATTAAACTATTTGTAAACACTTTATAGGCTTTTTGAATTGGTCAAAATTGTTCTTTACTTAAAAAATGAATGTTAATTAATCACTCTAACTATTTGATAATAAATAGATTATTAGATTAAAGACGCTTTAATATAATAACCGAACTTTAATAGTGGCTTTCACTTTCTTTAATAAAGCCAAAGCCTGGTTTGACAGTTTCTTATCAATATCCAATACCACATAGCCAATCGCATCATTGGTTTTCAAATACTGACCAACTATATTGATATTGTTTTTGGATAAAGCCGTATTAATGGCACTCAATACGCCTGGTACATTATGGTGAATATGTAAGATCCGGTGTGCATTTTCAACCGGGGGTAATCCGATGGCGGGAATGGTATGAGAGCCATTGGTAATACCCCTTTCCAGATACTGGAACAGTTTTATGCTGACATCTTCCCCGATATTTTGCTGCGCCTCCTCAGTTGAACCACCAATATGCGGAGTGAGAATCACATTCGATAATCCCTGTAAAGGAGTTTCAAAACGGTCCCCGTTCTTTTCTGGCTCCCAGGGATATACATCTATAGCAGCACCTCCTATCAATCCTTCCTTCAGGGAAGCGGCCAATGCTTTCAGCTCAACCACTTCTCCCCTGGCATAATTGATCAAAATGGCGCCTTTCTTACAGAATTTCAGGTTGGCTTTATTGATCAGGTTACGGGTTTGTTCGGTTTCGGGAACATGTAATGATATAATATCCGAGGTGGACATCAGCTCTTTCAGGTTTCTGGCACTCGAAGCATTACCCAACGGTAACTTGGTTTCAGTATCATAGAATATCACTTTCATCCCCAACCCTTCTGCCAATACACTTAATTGAGATCCTATATTACCGTACCCAATGATACCCAGGGTTTTGCCTCTTAATTCATAACTCCCTTTTGCTTCCTTCATCCAGATACCTTCATGCGCCGCCTTATTTTTATCAGGTATTCTTCTGATCAACATGATTGAGGCACCTATCACCAATTCTGCCACACTGCGTGTATTACTATAAGGTGCATTAAAAACAACAATACCAGCCTCAGTAGCCGCTTTCAGATCAACTTGGTTTACACCAATACAAAAACAACCGATTGCCTGCAATTTGGTAGCAGCAGCCAATACTTTGGCAGAAATATGTGATTTGGAACGTATGCCCAATAAATGAACATCTTTGATCTCTCGTATCAACTCCTCTTCGCTTAATGCACCACCCAAACGCTTCACATTGGTGTATCCATTTTTTCTAAATTGTTCCACTGCTTTTTCACTGATATTCTCCAAAAAAAGAATATTGATCCTTTCTTTGGGATAGCTGGTATTTGCCTGCTTATTCATATCTGCGAAATTAAATGTTATTTGTATTCACACCTCACCGATAGTTTTCCACTAAGGTTGGCTGCACTGGTTACTCAGTCTATATTTGCTGCTTTCGCTTAAACCAGCTATAATGTTCAGATCGATGATCATTCCCCTTCTCACCCTTCTTTTTATTGCCTGCGGTTCCAATCCGCCCGCAGATAAAAAGGATACGGCCAATCCAGGAACCAGGGAGCCGCATTTTTCTCCGCTCAGCAAAAAGCAGAAGGATTATTATGCCAATGCCATTACTCCTTTATATCAATCCCTATTATTAAAATCCGGTTTTAATGGCAGCATTCTTTTGGCAAAGAACGGTGAGATTGTTTTTGAGGATTACCATGGTCTGATCAATTTTAAAACCAAGGAACATATTAGTCCCGTTACCCCCTTTCACCTGGCGTCTATCTCTAAAACCTTTACGGCAACCGTTATTCTCCGTCTGATGGAACAGGGGAAACTAAGTCTTACCGATGGTATCGAAAAATACCTGCCCGATTTTCCTTATCCGAATATTACCATCAAAGACCTGTTATCACATCGAAGCGGTCTGCCCAAATACGATCATTTTATGTCCGGCACACATACTGAAATTATTTCAGTAAAGAATAAAAAAGGGAAACTGGTAAAAAGATCGGTTACGGTAAAGGATAAAATTCAATTTACCGGGCTGGCTACTAATGAGGATGTATTGCAATATATGATCAAAAACCATCCTGCTCCGGAAGCTTTACCCAATCACAAGTATAATTATTGTAACACCAATTATGCCATGCTGGCCCTGATCATTGAAAAGATCACACATATGCCGTACCCGCAGTATATGAAGGACAGCCTGTTTACCCCATTGGGAATGCATAATTCCTATGTATTCAGCATAAAAGATACCGGCAGGTATGTACCTTCTTATAACTATAATAATGCACCTTTTCGACTGGAAAAACTGGATTGTGTGTACGGTGATAAAAATGTATACAGTACGGTTCGGGATCTGTTGCAATGGGATAAAGCCCTGTATCTGGGCAGTTTTGTAGGCACCCGTACCATGGAAATGGCCTATCAGCCCTATAGCAATGAGAAAAAAGGGAATAAAAATTATGGATTGGGCTGGCATTTATTGATTAAATCGCCCGATCCCACCATTATCTACCACAATGGTTGGTGGCATGGGAACAATACGGTTTTTAAAAGATTGGTCAGTGATAGCGCAACAGTGATCATACTGGGAAATAAATTCAACCGGGGCATCTGGTCGGCTGGCAAAATGAGTTCTGTATTTACCGGCAGGGCAGATACCACCCATTTGGATGAATACCCGGAAAAATAAAAGAGTATATTACTTAACTCTGCCAAACCTTAGGTAAGGATTTTCGACATTTCCCCTATTTTTGCAGACTTTTTATATAAACGATCAGATATACTACGCTTTATGAACAAAATTTTGTTTTTAGCCGTTCCGGCGATGGGTCTTGTGGGCCTCCTGTATACTTTAATTAAATTCAACTGGGTTTCTAAGCAGGATGCGGGTACAGACCGCATGAAACAGATCAGTACTTATATTGCAGAAGGTGCTATGGCTTTCCTGAAAGCAGAATATAAAATACTTACCTATTTTGTAATCATTGTGGCCCTGTTACTGGGTATCATGGGATATTCGGATTCAAATAGTCACTGGAGTATTGCACTGGCATTTGTATTCGGTGCATTTTTTAGTGCATTAGCGGGTTTTATCGGAATGAAAGTAGCCACCAAGGCCAATGTTCGTACTGCACAGGCAGCCAGAACCAGTTTAAGCAAAGCCCTGAAAGTATCTTTCACTGGCGGATCTGTAATGGGTATGGGTGTAGCCGGATTGGCTGTATTGGGATTGGGTGGACTCTTTATCATATTAAAAGCAATTTTTGCTCCTGAAGCTGCTGTGGATAGTGAGGAAATGAAAAGAGCGATCGAAGTATTAACTGGGTTTTCATTAGGTGCTGAAAGTATTGCTCTGTTTGCCCGTGTGGGTGGTGGTATCTATACCAAAGCTGCGGATGTAGGTGCTGATCTCGTGGGTAAAGTAGAAGCAGGTATTCCGGAAGATGATCCCCGTAACCCGGCAACCATTGCTGATAATGTAGGAGATAATGTGGGTGATGTGGCAGGTATGGGTGCGGATTTGTTTGGTAGTTATGTAGCCACCGTGTTGGCTACTATGGTATTGGGCAGAGAAGTAACCGGTGCAATGGGTACTGCTTTACAGGATGGATATGGTGGTTTATCTCCTATCCTGCTTCCTATGTTGATTGCTGCAATGGGTATCCTTTTCTCTATTATAGGAACTTTTTTTGTGAGAATATCAGAAACCGCAGGCATCAGTACCCAGAAAGTACAGAATGCACTGAATATGGGTAACTGGGGTTCCATTATATTAACCGCTATTGCTTCTTATTTCCTTGTGAACTGGTTATTACCGGACCATATGTTATTAAGAGGCTTTGATTTTACCCCAACTAGGGTTTTCGGTGCGATTATGGTGGGATTGGCAGTAGGAACCCTGATGAGTATGATCACAGAATATTATACAGCTATGGGCAAACGTCCTGTGCTGAGCATTATTCGCCAGTCATCTACCGGACATGCTACCAATATCATTGGTGGTCTGGCTATCGGTATGGAAAGTACCATGTTACCTATCCTGGTATTGGCAGCAGGTATTTATGGTTCTTACTATTGTGCAGGATTATATGGGGTAGCTATCGCTGCAGCTGGTATGATGGCCACTACGGCTATGCAATTAGCGATCGATGCATTTGGCCCGATTGCTGATAATGCAGGGGGTATTGCAGAAATGAGTGAATTACCCAAAGATGTTCGCGAAAAAACAGATATACTGGATGCCGTAGGTAATACAACCGCTGCCACCGGAAAAGGATTTGCGATCGCTTCAGCTGCTTTAACAGCGTTGGCTTTATTTGCCGCTTTTGTGGGTATTGCAGGAATTGATGGAATCGATATCTATCATGCCGATGTACTGGCTGGTTTATTTGTAGGGGGAATGATTCCCTATCTTTTCTCCTCACTGGCCATTCGTGCAGTGGGTGAAGCAGCCATGTCCATGGTAGAAGAAGTACGTCGCCAGTTCCGTACCATTCCGGGTATTATGGAAGGAACGGGTAAACCTGAATATGATAAATGTGTAGCCATTTCTACAGAAGCTTCTTTGAAAAAAATGATGTTACCTGGTGCCATTGCCATCTTATCTCCGATTATCATCGGGTTTATATTCGGACCGGAAGTGCTGGGTGGATTCCTGGCAGGGGCTACTGTAAGTGGTGTTTTAATGGGTATGTTCCAGAATAATGCCGGTGGTGCATGGGATAATGCTAAAAAATCATTTGAAACAGGTGCTGAAATCAATGGAGAGATCTTCTATAAAAAGTCTGAACCGCATAAAGCATCCGTTACCGGAGATACCGTGGGTGATCCTTTTAAAGATACTTCAGGTCCTTCTATGAATATCCTGATCAAACTGATGTCCATTGTATCATTGGTCATTGCGCCTACACTGGCTCATTTACATGCCAGCAATCACAAAGTAAAACATGCGATTGAGCAGAAAATAGATATCAGGGTTAGCGACACCTCTCATACGGCTACTATTACATTGAATGCGTCTGGTGATTCATTGAAAGATCTGGCAGAAGCGATTAAAAAAGATGGTCTTGCTACAGGAGATAATCTTTTATTGGAATTCAAGAACGGGAAATTCAGTATAAATGGAAAATTACAGGATCCCGAAACCACTAAGAAATATGAAAAATACCTGGCAGGTAAAACTGATTTTTCAGTTTCTATATCTACCAATGAGCAGAAGAAATAATTCCAAATAATTTTTATATTTACACAGGATAAAATAAATAGCCAATCAGGTAATTCCTAATTGGCTATTTATTTTTCTCACTCCCCCCAATACTTCGATCGCCCGTTTTTTTAATAAATTAACTATGAAGAAATATTGTCTATATATTTTTACGGGTGTAGCTATGGGTTGCAGTCAACCCGATTCAACCACCAGTCCCCAAAAAGATACCACGATCGTTATTAAAGCGGATACCGTACCCGCTATCCGAAAAACTGTGAAAGAAAATCCCGTAGCAGAATATAGCGAACCGGTACCCGACCCATTAAACGACTGGCATTTTGCGGTTTCCATATATGAAACCAAAAAAACATTCGAATACAAAATCAGGGTACAATACAAGGAATTACGCATCAGCGATCCACTCTCCATCCCCGATTTTGGAACAATGCCCCAGGTAGCGATCCACAAAGGAAAAGATCCCTTATCCTGTATTGTTGGCTTCCTCGATAAAAAGGGCCAGTTCAAAGAATATAAGCTGGTAAGAATCAAAGGTGATCAACTAAAAATCACTACTATCAATAACTATTATATCGCCAGCTATAAAACAAAGCAATAGAATAGATGGAGCGTTGGGTCATTGGCTATTATTAGGTCATTGGTTATTAGCTATTGGCTTTTGGGGTTGAAAATTGCAAGTCAGGGTTAATAAACATTAATCCCCCTAATCTAATGAACCAAAAGCCAATAGCCAATAAGCCAACAACCTATCAACTGCTTTCCCCCTTAACAAAAATTTAGTTTTTCCAAATTAAATCCTTTTGTAAATTGCTTACGAACAAAATCGTAGAAATGGCAGGTGCAAAGATGATTAAGCCAACAGAAAGTGAACTCGAGA
>CAIWKU010000362.1 GCA_903913355.1 uncultured Bacteroidota bacterium
GTATCACCAGAATAGAGGCCAATAAGGGTATGGGTTTAATATAAACCGGGTCCAGATCGTTCAATGCATCCAGTTTATGTAATTGTTTGAGGCTTTTGAAATTATAAAACACCCATCCAAAGAAAACCAATCCGGTAAATAATAAAAGGTATAACTGGTTGCGGGTATGATCGAAATAATATTTTGCTATCCTTTGTTCATCATTCAATGATTTCTGAAGGCTTCGAACAAGTGCTGCAGATTGATTCGGGTTGCGCGGTTCCCAGATATACCTTCTTTCCTTACCAAAGGCTTTTGTTCCGGTTGATTTTAGCAAGTCAACTGTTTGGCGTTGCAGTTCTTCGATAGTAATGATATTGGCTGAAGTTCGTGCAAGGGTATTATCTATTCGAACATTGACAAGTTTTACCAGGCTATCGGCATTTTTCCATTTGGTACGAAGCTGTGAAAGTTGTTTTGCAAAAATTATCCAGTTCTTTGGTTCGCGGAATAATAATCTAATAACGGAGTCCCTTCTTAATTCAAAAATCTCCTTTTTCAGCTGATCCAATTGAGTATCAAAATCATTTAAATTCTTAATATAGGATTTTGTATCTACCGATAATTGATCAAGTAGAGTATTAAACATCTGAAGGTTTCGGATATTCGGTATTCTATCAGTAGCAGATTGTCTTTCCCTAATGATTGCCAGAGCTGAATCGTCTTCATTCATCTGGTTGGTTATCTGCTCTATACTTGCCAAAGCACCGGATATCCCTGGTGCTTTATTCAATACCTTAAACATTTTCTCGATAGCCTGCAGGTAATCATTCCTGGTAAGGGTGTCATCGTCTGCAAATACAGATGTATCAAATGATCGTTTGTTCAATTTTATCGTATCCTGGGCGGCAACCTGGCCATACAGGAACAGGCCAATCAATAAAAGTGAAAATAGTTTCATAATGCTTGGTGTATAAGGGTGATACTTACTACTGCTGTATACGCTCTAAGGTAATGATTAAATTGATTGTGGCGAATATGGATGGTTTGCCAATAACAAAGGAGCCAATATCGGGATATTGACTCCTTTGTTATTGATTATTATCAACCTACCCACCAGGCAACTGGAATAATTGTACAAGATTACCAGATCTTTACCCTCAGGCTATCTTCCCGGTACATTTTATCACCTTTCTTTATTCCGAAAGCTTCATAAAATTCAGGGATATTTACCATGGGGCCGTTCACTCTTTCTTTTGCGGGGGCATGTACATCAACTTTTAGCTGACTAGCCAATGATTCTTTTCGGGCTATGTTTAACCAACCAAAAGCATACCCCAGAAAATAACGTTGTAAGGGACTGAGTCCATTGATCTTGATACCGCTTTTGTAAGCTTCTGTTTTCTTAAATGCATCAAGCCCCAGTAATAAACCTCCCAGGTCGGCTATGTTTTCTCCCTGTGTGGCATCCCCATTTACATGCAGGGTATCTACAGGCATAAATTCATTGAATTGTCTGATAATCATTTTAGCCCTTTCTCCGAATTGTTTTCCATCAGCATCCTGCCACCAGTTTTTCAGGTTACCTGCTGCATCATACTGTCTTCCCTGGTCATCAAATCCATGGGTTATTTCGTGCCCAATTGTAGAAGCGCCTGCATAGCCATATACAAATGCGTCGTCCAGGTCCTCATCCTTCATTCCTGGCACAGCAAATATACCTGCTGGTAATACTATCTCATTATTACTGGGATTGTAATAGGCATTATAGGTTTGTGGACTCATTCCCCATTCCTCTCTGTCAACTGGTTTCCCCAATTTATTCAGATCATGCTGAAACCACCATTCGTTGGCACGATGAATATTGAGAACATAAGGCCCACGGTCTATTTTCAAAGCACTAAAATCTTTCCATTTATCAGGATAGCCTACTTTCTTAGTAATTTTAGCCAGTTTCGCGTATGCTTTCTTTTTCGTGCTGTCCGTCATCCAGCTAAGTTTGGCAATTCGTTCCTTATACGCATCCCGGATATTCTCAACCATCTGGCTATACCTTTGTTTTGCTTTCTCGTTAAAATATTCTTTCACAAATAGTTGCCCCAGTGCTTCTCCCATTGCACCTTCTTCTGCATCCAATACCCTTTTCCACCTAAGCTTAGGTTGTTTGGTTCCCCTGAGTGTTTGGCTATACACAAATGCATTCATAAAGGAAGTACTGTCAAGATAAGCGGCACTGCTCTTTACCAAATGAAAGCGGAGATAATTTTGCCAATCCTCTATGGGCGTTGTCTTTATTTCTGTGCTTAATGCTGTCATAAATTCGGGTTGCCCAATAATCGCAGAATCAAGTTTTTGTATTCCGATATTTTTCAGGTAAACTGGCCAGCTAAAAGATGGAGTCAGCTTATTTAGTTCTGCCAATCCCATTTTATGATAATTTTTATAGGGGTCACGCAAGTCGGCCAATTTTCGGGAAGCTTTCGCCAGTCTGGTTTCCAATTGAAATACTTTATCTGCTGTAGCAGCAGCTTTTACACTATCATTCCCTAGTCTCGTAAACACCTGACCCAGGTAATGCTGATATGCTTTTCGCACATTTACAGATTTTTCATCTGTATTAAAATAATAATCCCGGTTAGGCATTCCCAATCCACCCTGACCTAATTGATAAGCATTTACATCACAATTTTTAATAAAAGATGGGATGTGGAGCTTATCATACTATAGCTTTGGCAGGATATCCTTTGGAACCAATAGATTTTGTATTTTTTATGATTATATTATCATTATTATCATTATTTTTTATATAATAAGGAAAATTTGATGATTAAAAAAATCGAAAAATATGATTCGA
>CAIWKU010000363.1 GCA_903913355.1 uncultured Bacteroidota bacterium
AATATAATTGGATTAAAAATGGTTGGATTACTCATTTAAAATTAAATAAAACAATGTCTTACTACAATAATAGTAGAAAAAATGACTGAATTTTGTAATTTTTTTTTATATTAGAATTATATCCTGACTGATGAACCAAAACGCCCCCTTGGATCAAGAAATACGGATCAGGGTTTTCAGAGCAACTGACGACCCCGATACCTGCCTCAAATTTATTGAAGGGCATCGAAGAGTTTTATCCATTTATGGCATTGAAAATATTACCACCAACACTGATGACTGGATGTTTCGACGCTCTATTTTCGTTATAGTCGTAGAAACTATGGATGGAAAAAAATTATATGGGGGTGCCAGAATCCAGATTTCTGATGGAATACATCCCCTGCCCATAGAAGAAGCAACCGGGAAAATGGACCCTAAAATTTATGAAATTGTCCGATCCCGTGCCCGAAACGGTGCTGCTGAATTATCAGGTCTTTGGAATTCCAAAGAAGTGGCCGGGTTTGGAATCGGAAGCCTTTTCCCCTCTAGGGTGGCTGTTGCATTGGCTACACAAATTGGCGTAAATACATTTTTTACACTTTGTTCTCCCACAACCGTCAGGTTTAAAGATTGGATGGGTGGGAAGATATTGACCGAAGTTGGCAATAACGGAACTTTCTATTATCCCAAAATAGATTTACTGGCTACAGCATTGTACTCCGAGGATATTGTTGAACTGCCCATTACCCATCCCAGGGAAAAGGAAAAAATAATGTACTTGCGCAAGTATCCCGAACATACCGCAAAGGAGAAATCGCCCTTTAAAAATCATTATGTGCATATTCATTATTCTTTGTTATTAAAGAATGTTGATCCCAATGAGTTTCATATCGAATACGAACCTTTTCCGAATGTGGATCAAAAAATAGCCATATGAAAAAAATAATCCTGGCTTCCATCAGCAATATATTGATGATCGTATTACCCTTATTGGGTAAACCATTACTGATGCTGAATGGTAAAATACTATTTCTGATTGCAGGATCCGTTTGTATGTGGCTTACCCAACCTCCTGTTTCCATAAAAGAAACCAGCGACCAGAAAAACTCGGATCGGTTTTCTGTGGTATTGATCCTCCTAATGTCTCTCGTTAGTGTAGTAGTTCCGGTTATCGATTGGGCCTATTTTTCGGTCGCTCAATCCGATTTCACGGTGTTTACTATCTTAGGCGGGGGGATGATGATTACAGGCATTGGTTTCAGAGCCTGGGCTGTTCAGGCATTGGGTAAATATTTTACGGCAACAGTTCAGATTAAAGACGATCATAGGTTAATAACCAGCGGGCCCTATCATATTGTGAGGCATCCAAGTTATACAGGTGCTTTTATCGCCATTATTGCAGGAGGGGTGATCCTGGAAAGCCTGTCAGGGTTTATCATATCCTGTATGGCAATGATGATTGCGTATTATGTGAGGATCAATATCGAAGAAAAAGAATTAATGAATCGTTTTGGAAATGACTATGCAGTTTACC
>CAIWKU010000364.1 GCA_903913355.1 uncultured Bacteroidota bacterium
TAAAGACTCCTGTTATCGCTGCTTCTCTTTCTTTATGATATCGGTCGTCGTATTTTGGATTTTTTTGCTTCTCAAATTTTATGGCCTGCGGTTTTTTTGCCGGTGGATTTTCAAGGTATATTTTTTCAAGAATACTCGGTGGTAGTGGTGGAGGCCCGGGGAATAAAATAGGCTTTAACTCTTCCAGTTCTTTGGCAAATGACCAATCCTTTAATCCAATTCGCCAGATAAGGGTATTCAATACAATACCCCGCGCTTTTAATTCACGCAAGCTCATCGGACCAACTACTTTTCCATCTTTTTCAATGTAGTAGTGTGTCATACTTTGTAATAACGACCACAAAGTAAAAAAAGTATATCAATAAAGGATAATTAACTCCTTTATCACCCAAGTAAACCGGCTTTCCGGCTGATTTCCATCATTCTGACCATTGGCTTTTGGGCCGCCAAACGAAGATTTTCCTCCATTTTGATCTCCGGGGCCTCATACTTCATGCATAAATACAGTTTCTCGAGGGTATTCAGCTTCATATGCGGACAATCATTACAGGCGCAGCTATTATCTGGCGGGGCGGGAATAAAGGTCTTAAAGGGGCTGTTTTGCTGCATCTGGTGCAATATCCCGGTTTCGGTGGCTACAATAAACTGCGTGGCTTTATCCGTTTCTGAATATTTTAATAATTGGGTGGTGCTCCCGATATAATCCGCAAAAGCTAAAACCGCTTCCTCGCATTCCGGATGGGCAATCACTTTTGCTTCTGGGTGACGGATTTTAAGTTTTGTCATCTTTTCTAGACTAAATATCTCATGAACCATACAGGCACCATTCCAAAGCAGCATATTTCTCCCTGTTTTTTTATTCAGATAAGCTCCTAAATTTTTATCGGGGGCAAACAGAATTGGCTGGTTTTTAGGTACACTTTCTATGATTTTCTCCGCATTACTGCTGGTACAGATAATATCACTTAATGCTTTGATCTCTGCAGTACAGTTGATATAAGAAATGACCAGGTGGTCGGGGTGTTTTTCTTTGAAGGATTTAAAGATAGCTGCCGGAGCACTATCAGCTAAAGAGCAACCAGCTTTCAGATCAGGAAGAAGTACTTTTTTTCCTGGGTTTAGGATCTTAGCGGTTTCTGCCATAAAATGAACGCCTGCGAAAACAATAATATCGGCATCGGTCTGTTGTGCTTTTTGGGCAAGCCCCAGACTGTCCCCAATATAATCTGCCACATCCTGTATATCGGGTTCCTGGTAATAATGGGCGAGGAGGATGGCATTTTTTTCTTTCTTTAGTTGCTCAATCTCGGCAAATAAATCGAGGCCCGGATTTATTTCTATATCCAAAAATCCTTTCTCTGAAATTTTATCAAATGCAATGTTCATAAACTTGGTAATAGTATTAAATATTCTTTTTTATAAAACCTAACTACTACTATTAGGGGTGTGGATATCGGGATAACTTATTTATCCCCAAGAGGCAAAGGTAATTAGCATAGATTTATTAACCGGAATTAACATAGTTATCCTATTGTTGGTTCCTTTCCTGTTCTGCTTTTTTCGCATTTATACACGTAGGTTAATAAACAAATACACATGCCTGTTTTTTGGTTATTCACGTTTCCGGCACTGTTAATTAACCGGGATAAAAAGACAGTGAGCTGGACCAGGTACCCAGAATCTCTTCCAAAAGGATTTGTTTGTTCCTTTTCTTTCCACGTTCGAATGGATAAAAATCCTGTTTTTACACCGGTTTTCCGGTTTATCAACAGCCCCCTGTGGATTTCCTTTGAAAGGCTTATTACAGACGGGTTTTCTGGAATTTCTCAGGAAAAAGGATCCGAATACCCAAAAAACCGCTAATTCCTTGAAATAAAAGGCCAAAAGCCGGTTTTCCACAATTTGTTCTATTCTTTTATTCCCCTATTTTTGCCTCCCGTTAAAATTAGCTGGTAAAACGGACTTAACCTTTCAATTTAACTATAATTATTATGTCGGTAATTCAACGTATTCGTGACAAGGGAGCCTGGATCATCTTTGGGATCATTGCTTTGGCTTTGATTGCTTTTATCCTGCAGGATGGTGTTAGACGTGGCGGAAGTACATTTTCTAATACTACTACTATTGGTGTGATCAATGGTGAAAAAATTGAAAGAGCAGATTTTGAAGAGAAATTGGCTTTACAGGAAAAAATGTATGCCAGTCAGGGCGCACAACGGGAACAACTGATAGGGTCTTTATGGAGTTCTGAAGTGGATCGTGTGGTACTAAACCAGGAATATGAAAAACTGGGCATCCAGGTTCCTCCAAAAGAATTGAGCGATATTCTTTTTGGAAACAATTCTCCATTAAAGCAAGAGTTTACAAATCCTACTACCGGAGAATTTGATGTAAACCAGGCTAAAACGCAAATTGCTCAACTGAAGAAAAGTAAAAATGCAGATCAGATAAAAAGTGTCAACGCTGTTTATATCACTCCGGCTATTGAACAAACCCTGCGTAGAAAATACCAGACTTTGTTAGTACAGTCGGCATATATTCCTAAATGGTATGCAGAAAAACAAATGGCCGATAACAATGCCATTACTTCTTTCTCTTATGTTTCTGTTCCTTATTTATCTGTAAGTGATAGTGCTTTTACGGTTAGTGATGATGATGTGGCTGCTTATGTAAAAAAACATAGTAAAGAGTTTCAAAAGCCGGAAGAAACCAGAAAGATATCTTATATCACGTTTAATGCAGCCCCTTCAAAATCTGATTCTGATAATGCAAAGAACCAGGTACTTGCTTTGAAAAATGATTTTGCTTCGGCAACAGATGTGGAAGCTTTCCTCGCTAAAGCAGGAACCGAACTTCCTTTCTACAATAGTTATTTCAGCAAAAACAGGATTCAGCAGGTAAATAAAGATTCACTCACAAGATTGCCAGCAGGTGGCTTGTTTGGTCCTTATGTAGATGGTGCCAACTATGTGTTAGCGAAAATGGTGGGTTCTAAAGTTTGGCCAGACAGCGCGAAAGTGCGTCATATCCTGGTTTCAACTGCTCCCGACAGAAACGGAAACCCGGGTCGCCCGGATAGCATAGCTAAAAAATTGATTGATAGTATTGAGCTGGCCATTAAAACAGGCGCCAATTTCGATGCATTGTGTGCAAGGTATTCTGATGATGGTAACAGGGATAAAGGGGGTGTATATGATTATTTCCCACAAGGACAAATGGTAGTTCCTTTTAATGATTTTGCATTTGATAAACCCGTTGGAAGTAAGGGCGTGGTAAAAACGGATTTTGGGTATCACTATATTGAAGTGCTTGGACAAAAAAATCCTTCTACTGCTTTCAAAATAGCCTATCTCGCTAAGCCGATTATTTCAAGTAACGAAACCGTTGGAGCTGCCAATACAGCGGCCTCTCAGTTTGCGGTGTCTGTAAAAGACCCCAAACAGTATAATGAGAATGCAGGCAAACTGGGAAAACAGATCTTCACTTCTACAGATATCAAACAAAACGATTTTTCCATTAATGGTATTGGTCAAAGTCGCCAGCTGATTCGTTGGATTTTTGAACATAGCAATGGAGATGTTTCTGATCCTACAGAAATAGGAGATCAATTTGTAGTGGCCATCGTTTCTGCTATTAATAAGGCCGGAACCATGTCAGCCGCAGAAGCCAGACCTACTGTGGAAGCGATTATCCGAAATGAGAAGAAAGCAAAACAGATTATCGAAACCCGTTACAAAGGCAATACACTGGAAGCGTATGCATCCAGCACGGGCGCCCCTATTTTAAAAGCGGACAGCCTTAGTTTTTCTGCACCATTTATTTCTGGTGTAGGTAGCGAACCTAAAATTATTGGCGCCGCATTCAATAAAACCCTTGCCGGAAAAACCAGCGAACCAATTGCCGGATTAACAGGAGTGTTTGCGATTAAGATAGAAAGCAATGGTGCCAGACAAGCCAGCCAGGATATGGCCAGCTTTAAACAAACCCTTTTGCAAGGTGCCAGATCCGCGGCTTTCCGCGGCCAGGACGCCCTTAGAAAAGCGGCCACGATCAAGGATACACGCTCTAAATTCTATTAATAGAGATAGAGTAAATGATACTTATACAAACGAACCCGGTGCAAAACACCGGGTTTTGTTTTACGTATAACGAAACCAAACTATCGCACAGAGTTGTAAATTTGTGAGATAAAAGGGCGTATGTCGGAAGTGTTTGTAAATAAAGTAGCAGAAAGCGGGTTGATTAGTTTTGACCTGGAAGACTATTACCCCAAAGGGGATATAAAAGTTTTTGACCTGAAAGAATACCTGTTCATGGGTTTGATTCTTAAGGAAAAAGATTTCAGGGCTTCTTTGCTTACTACAGACTGGCAGCAATACGCCGGCGCCAATGTAGCCATTACCTGTTCCGCAGATGCCATCATTCCTATGTGGGCCTATATGCTGGTGGCCAGCAACCTGCAACCCTTTGCAAAAGAAGTGGTTTTTGGAGATGAGCAAAAACTCATCAGCACACTATTACTGAAAAACCTGGGATCAGTAAATGGGTCAGATTTTACCGATCAACGAGTGGTGATAAAAGGCTGTGGAGATTTGTCTGTTCCGGAAACTGCATATGTAGAAATCACCAATAAGCTCAGGCCTTTTGTAAAAAGCATTATGTATGGCGAACCCTGCAGTACGGTTCCTATCTATAAGAAAAAAGCAGAACAGCCATAAGTAAACCTTCTTCGTAACCCCTGCCTTAAAAAAAGCCTTCCAGTCAGAAGAGATTATTGTAGTTGCGGTTTTCTGGTTTTTACTTCTTCAAAGCGCGCATCATAATCTTCGCGTATGGTTCCGAAAACCCTATCCCAGAAAAGAAAATACAACCCATAGTTCCCTTTAAAATGCTGGTGGTGCTGGTTATGGTTAACCGAGGTGTTGATCCATTTTCCCACTGCGCCTTTGCTAAACCCACGAGGATATAATTCATACCCCAGGTGTCCGTACACGTTATACACGATCATCATTAAGAAAAAGATCAGCAGATGTGTTCGATGAATAGGAATCGTAAAAAGAAAAACCACTACTATACCCACTTCTACAATGGCTTCGAGGGGATGAAAGGCATAAGCTGCCCAGGGAGATGGATTGGTTGACTGATGATGCACCAGGTGAAACCATTTGAATAATCTTTTATGATGCATTATTCTATGTGTGAAATAAAAATAGGTATCGTGCATCAGGAACATCAAGGGGAAAACAAGAAAATAATAGAGCCAGCCATATTCAGCTATGGAATTATATTTTGTTGTATGTGGCGCAATCGCCGGGTTGGTAAACAGCTGCACAGAAACAAACGAAAAAATAGCAATGGTTAAGGCAGAATAAAAAATCTCTCTCAAATAATCTTTGGTTCGCGGAAACCGGGATTGGATTTTTTTGAAAAGCAATTGCTTTCTCAATAAAACATACCAAATCAGAAACGCAATGCCGGCAATCATAAAATATCGCCCGCCAATCAGCCAGATGCTTTTAAAAAAGAAATCCCATTTCATAGAATAAATATACGGAGGGCGCCAGAATTTCTGATAACAGAAAAGTTAATTGAAATAAGAAAGCGGAATGCTCTTCCATAATCCGTGAGAGAGGTTGCCCGTCAATATTTCATACAAAAGATAAGCCGGCCAGAAAATATAATGGATGATCAACAACAGAACCGAATGATTATAATGCCAACTGATCAATAAAGTATACAGGCCAAGCAAAAAATAAAGTATCCCGCCTGAATTGCCTTTTTTCATAATCTCTGTTATTGTTCTCTAAAGCTACAAAGAATTCTCTGTGGA